>DASQTR010000021.1:0-4766 GCA_035641795.1 Ilumatobacter sp. | reverse complement strand
TGATCGTGACGGCGGTCGCGATCGCGGGCACCATGCTGGTCGCCCGCGATCGTTCCCGTGCCGCCCTGGGACTGCTGCTCGGCGCCGCGGCCACGTTCGTCGTCGTGCGCGCCCTCCTCAACAAGGTGCTCGACGAGGTTCCGGAGGTGGCTCGCACACCCGCCGGACAGTCCGCTTTGGCGACGGCCACCACGTCGCTCGCCGACGGTTTGGTGAAGGCTCTCGGCGTGCTCGCCGTGGTCTTCTTCGTCGGGGCCATCGTCGTCTACGTGCTCGACGCCGACAGCGCATTGCGGCGCCGTGTGACGGCGCGAACCGGCACGTCGACATTGCGCGGGGCGATCGCCGCCTACCGCGTGGGCGTGGCGCTGGTCGCCGCGGCCGCGGCGTTGCTCGTGATCACGATCGGCGGCTTCGGGGTGCTGGCGCTGATCGTCGCCCTGCTGCTCGCCTTGCTGGCGATGTTCGCGCTGTGGCTGCCGGATCAGCCGGCCGCTCCGGCGCCCGCGCCGGACGAAGCGGCACCGTCAGCCGACGGCACCGTCAGCTGAACGCAGCCCCGGCCGTCGTCATCGTTTCGCCCGGACGTAACGGAACCAGACGGTCGGCGAGGTCGAGCTCGGCGAGCGCGGCGGTGAACGCGTCGAACGGGTTCTCGATCCACGCCGGCGTGCCGCGTCGCGGCGTGATCGGCGTGTAGGTGCCCCAGTGGATCGGCACGACGTGTCGCGGCGAGATCCAGTGTGTAGCCGTCGCCGCCCGACCGGGGTCGAGATGGCGGTCGCCGAGGGTCGGGCCCCAACCCCAGATCGGCAGCAGCGCGACGTCGATCGCTGGGAAGTCGTGCATCTGCTCGAACAGGTCGGTGTCACCGGCGAAGTAGACCGACCGGCCGCCGGTGCCGACGATGAAACCGACGGGCTCGGCCACGATGCTCGAATGCGGGCCGCGGGCGTTGGAGTGGTCGGCCGGTACGACGCGAAGCTCGATCGCAGGTGTGTTGGCGGTCGCGGCACGCAACGTCACGACGTCACCGGCGACGACCTCATCGAGCTGCGTGACACCGAGCGACCGGAACAGCTTGGCCGAGCCGGCGGGCGCGATGACACGCGCGCCGTTGCTGACCTTGTGCAACGACCGCAGGTGAAGGTGATCCATGTGCAGGTGCGAGATCAGCACTGCGTCGACCGGCTCGATCGCAGGCACCGCCACACGGCGACGAAGGTGGACGACCCTGCTGGTCAGGATCGGGTCGGTGATCACACGGAAGCCGTCGACCTCCAGCAGCACCGTCGCGTGCCCGACCCACGTGATCGCGATCTCTGGCTGCACGACACCGCCCTCAGCGATGGATCGCGTTGAGGTAGTTGTAGACCGTGATCCGGCTGACGCCCATCGCGTCGGCGACGTCCTCGACCGCTCTCCGCAGGATGAACGCACCCTTGGCGTCGAGCAGCCGGACGGCGCGCTGCTTGTCTTCGCGCGACAGCGAGGGCAGCGGCCCACCGAGCTCCGCCTCGACGGTGTCGATCAGACGGTCGAGCGCGCCATGCAGCGGCGGCATGCGAACCGCCGCGATCACATCACCGTTCCACAGGAGCGGCACGTCAGAGGGCTCCTGCTGCGACGCCGGCACCAGCGTCGCGCCGACGGCGTCGAGCACCGGCTTGATCGCCCGCACGACGGGGTGCGGCTCACCGTTCACCGACCGCTCCCGCCGTCAGGGTCGACGGCGGCGACGTCGATGTTGACGTGCGTCGCCCCGTTGGACAACGCCGCCGAGACGATCGCGGCGACGACGTCGCCGGCGCGTTCGCCCGACGTCACGCAGCCCGAACCGAAAGGACCGAAGTCGACGTCGATGCCGAGCGCCTCCAGCGCCGCGAGCGGCTCGGTGACGTGGCGTCCCGGATTGCCCTCGACGAACGGCTCGACCGTGAACTCCACGCGATGCACGGTCGCAGATGGTACGCGATCCGGTGTCGGACTCCCGCAGGCCGCCTGAGACGAAGCCGCTCGAACGCTTGGTGTCAGGAAGGGAACGGTGCCAGACACCGGTGGGCGCCCGCATACCATCGCGGCATGACGCTCGACACCCTGCGCGACGAAGCACGCGACCTGCATGACGAGACGGTGGCGCTGCGGCGCCGCCTGCATCGGCACCCCGAGCTCGGCAACGATCTGCCCGCCACGCGCGACATGGTGCTCGAATCGCTCGACGGTCTGCCGCTGGACATCACGCTGCACGAGACGACGTCCGGCATCGCCGCCCTGCTGAACGGCGGTAAGCCGGGACCGACCGTGCTGTTGCGCGGCGACATGGACGCGTTGCCGCTGCACGAGGACACCGGTCTCGACTTCAGTTCGACTGCCGACGATCGCATGCACGCCTGCGGTCACGACACTCACACGGCGATGCTGTCCGCGGCCGCCAAGCTGCTCTCGGCCCGCCGCGACGAGATCCCCGGCCGGGTGCTCTTCATGTTCCAGCCGGGAGAGGAAGGCGAGGGCGGCGCACGGTTCATGCTCGAGGAGGGACTGCTCGACCTCCCGCCGCTCGCCGACGGCTCGCCGTCACCGGTCACGGGGGCGTTCGCGCTGCACATCACCTCCACGTTGCCGACCGGCGCGGTGGCCACGAAGGGTGGGCCGACGATGGCGTCCGCCGACACGTTCCAGATCGTCGTGCACGGGTCGGGTGGTCACGCCAGCGAGCCGTTCCGTGCCGTCGATCCCATCCCGATCGCGTGCGAGATCGTGCAGGCGCTGCAGTTGATGGTCACGCGCCGGATCGACATCTTCGACCCGGCGGTGGTGACGGTGGGTCAGATCACGGCGGGAACGACGAGCAACATCATCCCCGAGACGGCGACGATCGTGGGCACCATCAGAACGGTCAGCGAGCGCACGCGCCTCGAGGTGCACGACAACCTGCGGCGGGTCGCGGAGCGGATCGCCGAGGCGCACGGAGCCACCGCGGAGCCGGAGGTCGATCTGGGGTATCCGGTGACCAGCAACGACCACGACTCCGCCGACTTCACACTCGATGTCGCGGGCGAGGTGATCGGTGAGCGGAACGTGTACCGGATGCCCAACCCGATCATGGGAGCCGAAGACTTCTCGTACGTGCTCCAGCGCGTGCCGGGCACGATGCTCTTCCTGGGTGGGACGCACCGCGATCGCGATCCGCGAACAGCCGCCGCCAACCACTCCAACCTTGTGCTCTTCGACGAGGACGCGATGGTGGACGGCGTCGCGATCTACTCACGCCTGGCGCTCCGCCACTTGGGAGTCGAGTAAGGAAGTCAGGCGCGGGTCAGGCGCAGCGTCACGATCTCGAACGGGCGCAGCGTCAGGGTGCAGATCCCGTCGCCGACCTCGATGCCGGAGTGCGGCTCCTCGAGCAGGTTGCACATGCTCGCGGCGGCGATCGGTCGGTCGCAGCGGAGCGTGATCCGGTTGCGGTTGCCGACCGCCTCGTGGAGGCGCACGACGAGGTCTTTCGGGTCGTCGTCGGCGAGCTTCACGGCGTCGATCTCGACACCTCGTCCAGTTAGGTCGACGATCGCAGTCGGCGCCGACGTGGCATGGCCGCGCGCGAGGCGCAGCGGCATCGTGAAGCGCTGCGCCTCGTCGACGACGTCGCTGAGGCCGGCGCCGTGCGGGAACAGCGCCAGGTTCACGGTGTGCGTCCCGCGGTCGGCGGTCGGGTCGGGGTAGCGCGCCGCTCGCGCCAGACTCACGCGCACGCGTCCGCCGAACAATCCGTGGCCGTAGCGGCCGTCGTTCAGCACAGCGACCCCGAAGTCGGGCTCGCTCACATCGACGTAGCGGTGAGCGCAGACCTCGAACTTGGCGGCGTCCCACGACGTGGACGCGTGCGTGGGCCGGCGGACGTGGCCGAACTGGATGTCGCAGGCGGCGGTGTCGGCGCGGACGTCGAGCGGGAAGGCCATCGACAGCAGGTGCTCGTCGTGCTGCCAGTCGAGCTCGATGCCGATGTCGAGTCGAGGAGAGCCGGCGCGCAAGGCGTAGGTCACGGTTGCTCGCGACGGTCCGAAGCGGCGCCGGACGGCGACACGTCCGAGCAGCGGGCCGCTCGCCACGACTTCTGTCGACTCGGCCTCGAGCAACTCGTCGGCCAGCTCCGGCGTCCACGCTTCGAGGTCCCACGCGTCGTACCGGACCGGGTGATCCGGTGCCAGCTCGAGCACGGCCGCACGCGTTCCCGGTGGGAGTAGTTCGCGTGCTGCGCCAAGGGCGATGACTGAGCTGAGGTTGCCGTTGCCGTCCCAGCGCACGGCGAGGTGGCGGTTCGTCATCGAGCGGTCGGTCACGACCACCCGGTCGTCGAGCGGTGCGCTCGTGAGCGCGACGACGGCGTTGGCGGGGACGACCACGCGGACGGGTTCGCCGTCGACGTCCACAACCTCGTCGCGTTCGACGGCGGCGGCGTTCACGACGTGGTGACCGGCGGGGACGAGCGCGTCGAGCAGCGCCGCCAATCGCCGCTCCAGCTCGGCCGCGACGGAGGCATGAACGCGTTCTGCGTCGGCGTGCACCCACGCGATCGACGAGCCGGGGATGATGTCGTGGAACTGCTGGGTGAGCACTTCACGCCACAGGCTGTCGATCTCCGGCGGGCGGCCGGCCGTCGCCGACCACAGCTCGACCTCGCGCAGCAGGCGCTCGCAGCGGCGGTTGCCGGCCTTGGTGCGCAGCTGGCTGGTGAGCGTTCCCCGGTGGGTCTCGAAGTAGAGCTCGCC
>DASQTR010000020.1:0-3448 GCA_035641795.1 Ilumatobacter sp. | reverse complement strand
CCGGGATCACCGCTTGGGCGCGAACGTGCTTGGGCAGCTCGAGCACCGCCTCGAGCTCGTCGCGAAACGCCAGCGCGTATGTCGTCGGGACGGCCCCGAGCCCCGATGCCCGGGCGGCCAGCAACAGATTCTGGATGCCTGGCCAGATCGAGCTCGCGTATCGCCCCGGCTCCTGCCCGTGATCGTCCATGATGCAGCAGGCGACGATGATCACGGGTGCCTCGTGCATGTGTTCGGCCTGCCACAGCACCGCGTCCCACATGCGTTCCCGCCGCTCGCGGTCGTCGCGCGGTGAGTCGTGCGGTGAGTCGCGCGCCGCGTCCCGTTCCGCCGTCGCATGGTCGACGCTGGCCCGCCGGTTCAGATCGCCGATCCGACGCCGTTGATCGGGATCACGCACGACGATCCAGCGTGCACGTTGAAGGTTGCGTCCCGAAGGCGCCCAGTTCGCCGCCTCGATCAGTCGCCGCACGACGGCGTCGGGCACCGGATCCGGCCGCAGCCGGCGCAGCGCGCGGCAGGTCGACATCACCTCGAAAACGTCAGGTACGGAGTGACCGGCAGTTGGCTCGGACATGGGTCGGCGGCCTCCCCAGCAGCACCAGAGAACATCGGATGTCTGCAACTACTGTCGCACGGGTGACGTCGCCGCTCCACGATCAGCCGCTGCTTCCGCACCTCATCGTCCGGAGCCTCGCAGCCCACGAGGACGCGCCGTGCATCTACATCGCCGGGCGCGTCGCCTCGTACGGAGAGATCCGGCGCCGGACCAGCCAGCTGATCCAGGCGCAACGGGCGCGGGGCGTCTCTCGCGGGACCCGCCTCGCCGTGCTGTCGAAGAACCGGCCGGAGGTCCTGACCAACCTCACGGCGTCGCTCGTCAACGGCTGCGTGGTGACGCCGCTCCACCCGATGGGCTCACTCGCCGATCACGCCTACGTGATCGGCGACGCCGAGATCGACTGTCTCGTCTTCGACGCCGAATACTTCACCGGACCCGCCCGCGAGCTCAAGACGCAGTACCCGCACCTCACGCTGCTCGGCTTCGGACCGAACGACGCCGGCGACGACTACCTCGCCCTCGCCGACCAGTTCGAGCCGGCGTCGCTCGTCGCGCCCGACGTGGGTCTCGACGACCTCTGCACCATCGTCTACACCGGCGGCACCACAGGACGACCGAAGGGCGTGCTCATGAGTCATCGCGTGTGGCAGGCGATGACGTGGATCCAGATGGCCGAGTGGGAGTTCCCGGACGAGCTTCGGATCGCGATCGCCACGCCGCTGTCCCACGCTGCGATGTCGCTAGTAGCCCCCGTGCTGCTGTCGGGCGGAGCCTTCTATGTGATGGAGTCGTTCACCGCCGACGGTTTCTTCGATCTGGTCGCCGAGCATCGCATCACGGCGACGCTGATCGTCCCCGTGATGCTGTACGCGTTGCAGGGACACGCACGGTACGGAACCGCCGACATGTCGTCGATGGAGACCATCTTCTACGGGGCGTCGCCGATGAGCCCGGCCAAGCTCGCCGAGGCGATCGAGGACTGGGGACCGATCTTCTTCCAGTTCTACGGCCAGACCGAGGCTCCGATGGTCATCACCCACCTCAAAAAGGACGAGCACGATCCCACCCGGCCCGACCGCCTCGCCTCATGTGGTCGCCCGGTGCCGTGGATGCACGTCGCTCTGCTCGACAACGACAACCGACCAGTGGCGCCGGGCGAGTCGGGCGAGATCTGCACCCGGGGTCCGCTCGTCATGACGGGATACAAGGACCTGCCGGACGAAACCGCCGAAGCGCTGTCGGGCGACTGGTTGCACACCGGCGACGTCGGTCGCTTCGACGATGACGGCTACCTCTACATCGTCGACCGCACGAAGGACATGGTGATCACTGGGGGGTTCAACGTCTTTCCGCGCGAGGTCGAGGATGTGATCAGCACGCATGCGGCGGTCAGCATGGTGATGGTGATAGGCGTGCCGGACGACAAGTGGGGTGAAGCCGTCAAGGCGGTCGTCGTGCTGCGGCCCGGTCACGCGCCATCCGATGAGTTGACGCGCGAGCTGCAACGGCTCGTGAAGGACGCCAAGGGTTCGCAGCAGTCGCCGAAATCGATCGATTACGTCGAGGCGTTGCCGCTTACGCCGGTCGGCAAACCCGACAAGAAGTCGGTGCGAGCCCAGTACTGGAGCGACGTCGAACGCGCGGTCTCGTAGGGCGACCGGTGTCACGCACCCTTACGGGTGCCAGACACCAGAGGGCTCAGCCGGGAGGTAGGGCCAGGTCGCCGACGTCCTCGAACTCGGTGGTCAGCGGAACGACCTTGCCGTCCTCGAGTTGGCTGTACACGACGCTGCGGTTGAAGAGCCGCTGGTAGCCCTCGAGGCCGTCGGTCCACTCCTGGGTGAAGTCGAGCACCGGGACCATGCCGTTCAGGTCGAGACTCGAGGTCGTGTTGGCCGCCTCGTAGAACGACTCCGCCGTGATGTCGCCCTCGATGCCCTCGGCGATCTGCGTGAACCCGACGTATGCCGCCCACGTGCCCATCCCGCCGAGTGAGTTGTAGTCCTGCTCGGTCAGATCGAGCCCCGCCTCGTCGAGCGCGACGCGGTACTCGGCCCACGGATCGGTCGAGATGTCGGGGTACATGCCGACGATGACGTCGCCATCGGTGGCCTCCTCGTTGCCGGCAGCCGAGATCTCGTTGAGGTTGCCCTGGGGGCCGTACTGCCGGGCTTCCGTGCCGGACTGCGTCCAGGCGGTGTTCCAGGTGATGTACGGCGTCTCGGAGATGATGCCGATCACACAGTCGGCGTCGGTGGTGGCCTGGGCCACTTCCGCCGAGTAGTCCTGGGCGGTGGGCGGCAGGATGATGACGTCACCGAAGGTCTTGCCGAGGTTGGCCATCGCGTTCTCCATCGGAGGAATGAAGATCTGGGCGCCGTCGATGATCACGGCATTGATGTTCTGGCAGCCGTCGTCAACTGCCTTCTTCACGGCCCCCACCGCGTACATCGGCTGGTTGCCGATGTTGAACGAGTAGGGACTCGTCAGCTCTGACGGCGTGATCGGGCAGCAGGCCCCGAACCACGTGATGCTGGACTCGGCGATCACGGGCACGATCGACTCGGCGAAGAACGTGAACGAGCCGACGATCGACACCATGCCCTCTTCGACCGCCTGCCGGGCGCACGTGGCGGCCACTGCAGGGTCGAACTGCTCGTCGCAGACGGTGACCTCGAGCGGGTGGCCGGCGATCCCGCCGCGAGCGTTGATGTACTCCGCGTACGCGTTGGCGGTGTTGGCGATGTTCTGGTAGGTCGGCCCGGCGGCGTTGAGCGTCGTCACGGTCATGACCTTGATCGGATCACCAGTCGGTGCCGCGCCCGTGGCCTCGGCCGTGGTGTCGCCCGTCGCGTCCGCGGTCGGCTCAGCTGTCTCCTCGGCGGT
>DASQTR010000019.1:0-6420 GCA_035641795.1 Ilumatobacter sp. | reverse complement strand
GCGCGCCTCGGCGACGCGCGCCACGCCACCACCGTGCTGGTGAGCGTCGGTCCGCTCGTGCCACTGGTCGGCGCCCGCATCGCGTTCGGTCGTCACGTCGACCCGGCAGGGCTCATGGCCCCCGCTGCCCCGCTCGCCGCCGGCAGAGTCGCATCGGCGCGCGCCCTGGTGGCAACGGTCATCGCATGTTTTGCCGGGATCGTCGTGAGCCCACTCACGACACTCGATGTGAACGACTCCATGGTGTGGTTGCTGCCGGCGCTCGCGCTGAGCGCGATCAGCGTCGCAATCGCGACGTATGTCGACTCCACCCTTCCCACCGTCGCCTTCGCGATCGGATGGCTCGCCATCGTCAGCGCTTGGCTCGGCGACGTTCCGCGCTCGCTGCGTGGGCTGTCGGTCGACGGGCTCGCGACGGATCGTCCGGCCGTGCAGGCGGCGCTGCTGGTCGCCACCCTCGCCGCCTGCGCGGTGTGCATATCCCGGCGCGATACCGATCCGAATTGGAGAACGTTGCCATGAGCCCACCGCCACCCGTGTTCGTCGACGAGCTGACCAAGCGGTTCAGGTCGGTCGTCGCTGTCGACGCGCTCAGCTTCACATGCGAGCGAGGCGTGGTGGGCCTGCTCGGTCCGAACGGCGCCGGCAAGACCACGTTGCTGCGCATGCTCGCGACCGTGCTCGGTCCTGACTCCGGCACACTCCGGCTACTCGGTCTCGATCCTGCCGACCGGGTCGATCGGCTCGCGATCCGGCGCCAACTCGGATACCTGCCCCAGCAGGCGGGGCTGTACTCCGGCTTCAGCGGATTCGATCTGGTCGACTACGTCGCCGTCCTCAAGGAGTGGAACGACCGCGCCCGCCGGCACGACGAAGTTCGCCGGGTGCTCGACCTCGTCGACCTCACCGCCGACATGCACCGCCGGATCCGTTCGATGTCGGGTGGCATGCAACGCCGGGTCGCGATCGCGGCCGCGCTGATCGGCGATCCGGAGCTGCTCGTGCTCGACGAGCCGAGTGCCGGGCTGGACCCCGAGCAACGGCTACGCCTGCGGAGCGTGCTCTCGGCGGCCGGCCGGCAGGGGTGCGTGGTCGTGTCCACCCACATGACCGACGAGGTGGCGGCACTGTGCAACCGCGTGCTCGTGCTCGACCTCGGCGTAGTTCGTTTCGACGGCGAACCGCAGGAGCTCGCCACCGTCGCCGCCGACCGCGTCTGGATCGACGACGAGGCGACTCCCGGTGCCGTCCATTCGTGGTACATCGCCGACGGCTCGGTGCGTTGCGTCGGGACACCACCGGCCGGCGCCCAGCTCGTGCCGCCGACGATCGACGACGGCTACCTGCTGCTGACGCACGACGCCAAGGTCGCGTCGTGAGCACGACGGTGGTGGCGGCGCGCGCGACGAGAGATCGCGTCGCGTGGCCTCACGTGCTGCAGCTCACCGCCATCGAGGGGCGCCGATACGCGGTGCGGGCGAGCGTCTGGATCGGCTGGGCGGGCACCGTCACGTCGGCCACATTGGAGCACCCGGACTGGCCCGGCGGCAGCTACGAGAACGTGCTGCCGTTGTCGTTCGCGATGATGATCCTCGGCGTCTACATCGCCGGGGTCCGTACGGGCAGCCGCGACGCCGGCAGCGATCTGCCGCCACTCGCCGAGGAGGCCGCGATCGACGACGGCGACCGGCTAGCTGCGCGCCTGCTCGGGCTGGCGATGCCGGCCGCGCTGGCGCTGCTCACCTCGATCGGAATTGCCATCGTCTCCCACCTCGAAGGGGGTTACTGGCTCGGCGAGGTGCCGCGCAGCACGCACTCGGCGCAGCACACACCGCTCGAACTGCTGCAGCCAGTGCTGCTCGTCGTGCTAGGCGGCGCGCTCGGCGTCGTGACCGGGCGCGCCTTCCGCCGTCCGCTGCTGGCGATCATTGCCGGCGCCTTCGCGTGGTTCGTGCTCTTCCTCGTCTATTGGATCTGGAACATGCCGCCCATGAACGTCGCCGTTCCAGCCCAGATCATGCCGCTCCGCGTCGACCTGCACGACGTGACAGCGATGCGAGATCTGCCGCCCGGGTGGTACGTCGAGTACCCCACCCAGTACAACGCGGAGTACGTCCGCGACCTCGTGCACATGCCCACGATCGTGTTCCACACGGTGTATCTCGTCGGACTGATCATGATCGTCGGAGCAGCCGCCGCTCGCGCCCACCGACGCTCCGTGCGACGCGCCGGCCTGCTGCTCGCCATCGTCGGGATCGTGGTGCAACTCGCAGTCAGCCCGTACTGATGGAGTGGCTGACCCCCACACGGCGCGTCGTGCGATGGTCGCCGATGATCATGGCCACGTCCCTGGCAGCGGCGACGCTCGGCTTCATCCGACTCATCGATCGGCCCCTGCGCTCGGACGCGCTGATCGTGTCGATGGCGATGGTCGTGATCGGCGCCCTGTGCGGCTTGCACGACCCGGCCCGCGACTTCGTCCATGCGATGCCGGTCTCGGCCGCACGCCGCTTGATGCACCGCCTGGTGCTGCTGGTCCCGGCGCTGCTCGCGGCGCTGCTGCTCTTGCGCGCGCTGACGGCGGCGTTGTTCTCGGTGGTGCCCCCCGCAACGGGATGGGCCGAGTTGCTGGCATTCGGCGCGGTCGGGGTGGCCGCGTGCGCAGTCGTCACGCGCCGTCTCGGCATGCGGGCCGTGGACGCTGTGGTGTCGGGCATGCTCGTCTGGCTCGTCGTCGCGCTCTCGGCCGAACGGCTCCATATCTCCTCGGAGCTTGCGATGCCATGGTGGCGCTGGCCGCTCGCGGTGCTTTGTGTCGCAGTGCCGATCACCGTCGTCGCCACCACGCGTGGCGTCGAAGCCTGAACACAACTGCGAATGGTGTGCGGAGGGAGGCTGGCTACCGTTCGCGCATGGCGATCGTTCCCGACGACAAGAACTGGACCTGGGTGCTGGAGCGGCCGTGCCCCGACTGTGGCTTCGAGGCCGCAACGGTCGACGTGAAGCGGCTCGGTGATCTGATTCGCGCCAACGCCGCCGAGTGGCCACCGCTGCTCGCCCACGAGCACGCCCGCCTGCGCCCGACCGGCGACCAGTGGTCGGCGTTGGAATATGGATGTCACGTGCGTGACGTGTACGGGATCTTCGACGAACGGCTGCGCCTGATGCTCGAGACCGACGAACCGCACTTCGAGAACTGGGACCAGGACGCAGCTGCGACCGAAGACAGCTATGACCAACAGGATCCCGCTGTCGTGAGCCGGCAATTGCTGGAGGCGGCGGAGAGGAGTGCAGCTCGATGGGACTCGGTCGCCGACGACCAGTGGGACCGCCGCGGGTACCGCAGCGACGGATCGGAGTTCACCGTGGCGTCGATCGGGCGCTACCTGATCCACGACCCGATCCATCACGTCGACGACGTCGAGCGGGGTAACGCGATCCTCGCCGACAGTCAGCTGGATTAGTGCCCGAACCCACTTTGTGGCAGGCAACACGACTGACGTCGTCGTTATCCCTGCCGCATCCCTGCCGCAAAGTTCGGCCTCGACTTTGCGGCAGCGACAACGACATCCGTCGTCGTAAATGCTGCCGCAAAGTCAGAGCGCGCGTCATCCGGCGATCGATCGCAGCCGGCTCTCCCGCTGGCGGTCCGTCAGCCCGCGCAGGTCGGCGATGCCGTGTTCGGTCACCACGATGTCGACGTCGCTGCGCGGTGTCGACACCACGTCGAGCCGCTCGACGATCGTCGGCGTGCCGTCGGCGGCGGTCGATCGCACGGCGATCACAGACAGCCCACCGATCGACCGCGAGGCGCCGGCGCAGAAGTCGGAGTGCCCGCCGATGCCGGTGATCACGCGATTCCCGATGCGCTCGACGTTCACGGCGCCGTCGAATCCGACCTGGAGCGCCGTGTTGCACGCCACGAACCGCGGCGTGGCGGCGACGCCGCTGCTGTCGTTGGTTTCGCTGACCGGCGCAAGTCGCAGCATGCCGGCGCCCGCGAGACGCTCGATCGGCTCGCCGCCCCAGGTGTAGGCCGCCACCGCCGGCGCCAGCAGCAGGCCTCGCGCGTGCAACGAGGCCATCGCGTCGGTGAGCAGCCCCGATCGGATGTGAACCGGGCGCTGCAGGGAGCCGGCGATGCCCTCGCCGATACCGCCGGGCCCGAACTGCAGCGTGGCGTCGTCCGGCACGAGGGAGGCGACGAGCTCGCCGATCCGCCGGTCGACGTCGTCGGCGGCACGCTGCGGCATGGGCGCAGGGTCGTGGCCCGGTCGTGGGAGCACGGCGACGACGTTGCCGGTGATCATCGGACCGCCGAGGTCGCGCCCCGCCTCGTCCAGCTCGATCACGAGGTGGCGGGCGAGCACCGCCAACTCGGGTCCCCACCCCACCGATCCGGCGAAGGCGTAGCCGTCTCCGCGGCGCACGGCGGCGATCACACCGACGTCCGGAGGGCGCTCGGCGAGCAGCGACGGCAGAGCGGTGAGCCGTACGGCCAGCGGCGTGAGGCGCCCATCGTTGACGGCGCGCGCCAGCGCATACCCGGGCAGCACCGCCGTGCCACGCAGTGCCGCATCGTCGAGCCACGGGTGGCGTTCGACTGTAAGGCCGAGCAGCACCTCCGGTTTGCCGGCGACGCCCGCCGCTGCAAGCGCATCGGCCGGCGTGATCCGCGCCCCGACAGGACCGTCGGCGTATGCAACCAGCCGCGTGCCCGCGGCCGACATGTCAGAGGCCCGGGTCGTTCGTCTGGCCGTGCAGCGTCCAGTACTCGTTGAGCGCGCCCTGGATCCGCACGTACCAGATGATCGGTCCGATCAGCGGCAGCAGGAACCACAGACCCCAGATCGTGGTGATCGGAGGCTCACGCTGCTCGGCTCGGTACGCCTTCTCGACCTCGCTCGCCAGCAGGAACATGGTGACGGGCGAGACGAACAAGGTGATGAGGAGGTAGCCGACGCCACCGATGCCTTCGTTCCGCCATCGCTTCAGTTCCTCGCCGGTCTTGTACGACCACACCATCGTCCAGATGCCACACGTCACAAGTGTGAGCAAGATCGTCAGACCGACCGATCGCCGCTTGCCGGGATCGCGCCCGCCGACCGCGATCGGATGGCCCGGCTCGGCGACCGGCGGCGGTGGGGGCGGGGGTGGTGCCGTTGGCGGTGATGCGCTGTCAGTCATTGCAGGGCGACGCTACTTGAGCAGGCGAGGGCGGCAGCCCGGCCCCGTGCCTCCTACGCTCGGGCGCATGGCGAACGCATGGTTCGAGTCGGTCGAGCTGGCGCAGCGGCGCGCCAAGAGGCGACTGCCGAAGTCGGTCTACATGGCGCTGATCGCCGGCGCCGATCGGGGAGTCACGCTCGCCGACAACGTCGCCGCCTTCGGTGAGCTGCGATTGCGGCCGGTGACCGCCGGCCAGCCGGCCACGCGCGAGATGAGCACGGTGGTCATGGGCCAGGCCGTGTCGATGCCGGTGCTGATCTCGCCGACCGGTGTCCAAGCCGTACATCCAGATGGCGAGGTAGCGGTGGCGCGTGCGGCAGCGGCGCGGGGCGTGGCGATGGGGCTCAGCTCGTTCGCCAGCAAGCCGATCGAGGACGTGATCGCCGCCAACCCGCAGACGTTCTTCCAGATCTACTGGGCCGGAGACCGCGACTCCATCGTGGCTCGCATGGAGCGCGCGGGCAGCGCGGGAGCGGTCGGGATGATCCTCACCCTCGACTGGTCGTTCGTCCACAGCCGCGACTGGGGCAGCCCCAAGATCCCGGAGGCGATCGGCTTCGAGACTGTGCGCGAGCACGCGCTCGAGTCGGCCGCGCGACCGCGGTGGCTGCTCGACTGGGCACGCGCCCGCCGTCTGCCGGGCCTGACGGTGCCGAACTTCGCGGTCGGCGGTCAACCGGCGCCTGGCTTCTTCGACGCCTACGGCGTGTGGATGCAGACGCCGCCGCCGACGTGGGACGACATCGCCTGGCTGCGGGCGCAATGGGACGGTCCCTTCATGGTGAAAGGCATCGGCCGCGCCGACGAGGCGCGGCGGGCGGTCGACGCCGGCGCCTCGGCGATCTCGGTGTCGAACCACGGCGGCAACAATCTCGACGCCGCCCCGGCCGCGATCCGCGTGCTGCCAGAGGTCGCCGCCGCGGCAGGCGGCGACATCGAAGTCGTCATGGACGGCGGCATCCGTCGCGGCAGCGACGTCGTGATGGCGCTCGCCCTGGGCGCCAAGGCGGTGATGATCGGTCGCGCCTACCTCTGGGGATTGGCCGCCAATGGCCAAGCCGGCGTCGAGAACGTGCTCGACATTCTGCGTATGGGCATCGACTCGACGCTGCGCGGCATCGGCAAGTCGTCGATCAACGACCTTTCCCCGGACGACGTCGTCGTACCGAACGATTTCTCACCGCCACCGCG
>DASQTR010000018.1:0-6453 GCA_035641795.1 Ilumatobacter sp. | reverse complement strand
CGTTGCCTTCAACCAGGAAGATTGCGACGTCCTCTGAGAGGCCGAACTCGCTACGCCCCAGGCGGCGACGAAATCACTTTGCTGCGGCCAAGAATCGAACGGTGCGAGTATTTCCTCACGTCGAGCCCGCACATACAAATAGGCAATACCCCTCGACCGGAACTGACTTCGGTGGCCGATCTCGGCTGGATCGGCCACCTCGTACCAGTGCCGACCGAGGTATTCCCTGAGGAGAATTCGTTCTACGGAGAAACCGTTCTCCCGGCTCAGAACCCTGAAGAACAGGTCAGGGGCAAACTGGTAGAAGCCGTGGCCACCCTCGTTGTTCGTTGGACTCATCAGCAGCAGGTGACCGCCCAACTCCACCATCTCCATCGCGTTCGCGATTGCTTGCGGGAAGTTGAACACATGCTCAAGGGTGCCGCCGTCAATCACCGCGCTGAACTTCTGTTTCAGTGAGGCTGGAATCGGCTCGTTAAGGTCATGGATGTCGCTTGCTCCTTCAAACGGCGAAGCATCCAACGATCGAATCTCTTCCGCGCCAAGACGCGCGAACAGCGGCTCGGCAAACCCGTCCCCTTCCATCAGGCAGGCCCCGGCCTCGCGCTCGGACACGAGCAACCCATGCGCACGAAGGACTCGACCCATCTTTGCAGGCGTAAGCCAGAAAAATTGCTGTCGACCGAGGGTCATCGTTCTCTCGAATCGCACACCCTCGCGCTTCGCCCACACAAGGAACTCGAGCCCGTTGGCGTTGATACCCATCGACCCAACGTACCCGCGCCGTCGTCAGCGGGTGGCCGCCGCGCTGGTAGCGCATCCGAGCAGCTGCGCTTCGACCACTTGGCTGAGGCCAGGACATAATCGCGTGGTGGCCGAATCGCGATACGCATCTCGAGGGGCAGCGGTTCGCTCACAGCCGGTGTCGGGCGATGAGGACCAAGGGCTTCAACGCGAACTGATCCCTCCGCCGCCCGCATTGCAGTCTGAATATCTCGATCGCGGCGATCAATTGTGGACCAGCGGGCGCGTTGATCAGGCCCTACGTGCTTATGAGGAAGGTCTCGAGCATTGCGATGACGTGCAACTGCTCTACAAACGAATTGCCGGGCTCCTCGAGGCAACGCAAGGCCTCGAGGCTGCGTTCCGCTACTACGGCCTCGAGCGAGTCGACGATCGCGAGATCTCGATCGCGGAGCAGGAAATCCTCTGTGGCGTGACGGTGCGCGACGAGGCAGACCTGCTCCCGTACTTCCTCCAATACCACGAAAGCCTTGGGGTCGACCGTTTTCTCGTCGTCGACAACCTCTCGCACGACGGAACGCGCGAGCTTCTCTTGGAAAATCCAAAGGTGCACCTTTGGCAGACCGAGATGCGGTACTGGCCGGCCAACGCGGGCACTGCCTGGATCGAAGTGCTCTTCCGAGCGTTCGCGCGCGGCCACTGGAGCCTAGTGGTCGACCCGGACGAGCTGTTCTACTACCCGGACGTGGAGACTCGCAGTCTTCGGCAGCTATGCGATGAGCTCGACCAGGCGGGCAAGGTCGCGATGCACGCCGTCCTACTTGACATGTACTCGGATTGCCCGATCCGCGAGGCCGTGTACCACTCGGGTCAAGATCCAGCCGAGGTAACTCCGTTCTTCGATCGTGAGTTCTTCCACTTGCGCGCCACGGCCGGGCCGTGGAGGAACTTCGAGGGCTTCGTGGGTGGACTGCGTCGGCGGACCTTCGGCGAAGACAGCCGTCCGTTCTTGAGCAAGTTCCCGCTCGTTCGTTTCACAACCGATCGCGTTATCGCTGGCGGAGTTCACAGCACGAACGCATCGCCCGAAGAGATCGCATCGGAGCGTGGGGCTGTGCTGCATTTCAAGTTCATGGCTCGATTCATCGAACGCCTCGAGGACGAACTGCGAGATCGTCGCTCCGACGCCCAGGACTCGTCGGAGTCTTACGCAACCTACGAACAGGCGCTCCTGTCAGATCCCGACCTGTGCCTCTACGATCCGGAGCACTCGATTCGGCTGCGCGACAGCCGACAGCTCGTCGAGCTGGGAATCATGAGCCGCGACGAAGCAACTGCGGACGGCGTTGGCGACCGCGACTCACTTCCGACCATCGACGAGTATCTCGCCCATATGCATGAGCTCGTGCTGGGGTGGTTCGACGACGTCGATGCCGCTGTGTTCCGCGCCATCGATCACGTACAGAGAGCGAGCGGCGTCGAAGGGAACCTCCTCGAAATCGGGACGTACCTGGGCAAGAGTGCGATCCTTCTTGGTTACCTGTTGCGCCCGTCGGAGCACCTCGTCGTGTGCGACCTCTTTACCAACGAGGCCCTCGATCCGGATCTCGATGCCGACGCGCCCTTTTATGGCCAGCTCAGCCGCGTCGCCTTCGAGGAGAACTACTCGCGGTTTCACGTTCGGCCCGCTCGTGTGATCGAACGATCGTCCACAGAGCTAGCTGACGAAGGACTGGAGCGTTCGTTCCGTATTGCGCATGTGGACGGAAGCCATCGATTCGATGTCGTCCGCCAGGACATCACCACGGCGCTCGACTTGGTCGTCGATGGCGGGATCGTCGTGATCGATGACTACAGGACGATCCCCCACGCGCTCGGCGTAGCCGCTGCCGTTTGGGAAGCCGTCACGAGCGGGAGGCTTGTCCCGGTAGTCGCAAGTAGTCAGAAGCTTTACGGATGTTCGCCCGACCACACGTTGGCCACGGCAAGGATGCTGCTCCACTGGGCATCGGAGGAAGCACCTTTCAATAGCTTGTCGCAGCGGGTAGCCGGCCACGACGTCGTTGTCTTCGCTCCGCCGCTGCAGTCGCCGACGCTCGCCACTTCCGGGCCTGCCGCGGAATCAGGGCCGCCACGACGCGAGCCAGAGGCAGAGGTCGCCCAGCTGCGCGAGCGCCTCGCGTTGATCGAGGGGAGTCGAACCTGGCGGCTTCGCAACAAATTGGTACGCCTTCTTCGCCGCGGCCCCGTCCCCGAACACGACGCTCGGGACTAGCGGTTTTCAGCGGCGAGTGAGCAGCCCGAACGCGATGCGGTCGGGAAACTCGTCGACTTTGACGTCGAATCCCGAGGCTTCCGCGAGAGCAGCGATTGCCGCGGGAGCGTGAAATCGGAACACCGACCGCTTTTGAGGACCGCTCGACGTGGCGAGGTGATCAATACCGCCGCGACTCGTGGCGTTGTCGAAGTTGAACACCACTCTCCCGCGAGGAACGAGAATGCGCCGAAACTCACGCAAGAACCAATAGATCTGATCCGGGTCGAGATGTTCCATGACCCCGTGAGCGAACACTGCGTCCGTGCTGCCGCTCCGAACCATGGGGGCTTCGGCACCCGCAATCTGGTGAACCTCATAGTTGTCATGACCCGTCAGGTACTCGTCGATCCATTTGCACACGAAGCCCGAGAGGTCGAGAAGCGTGAGGTGCTTGGCGATACCAATGAGATGACGCGTCAAGCGGCCTGACCCCGGCCCGAGCTCGACGACGCGGGCACCCCGAGCTGTGGGGATGTAATACGCGTGCAGCGCGTGATCGAGGCAGTCCGTCCCCCACTCACGATCACCGATGTCATTGGGGTCAGCGCCGGTCGCGCGCGCCTCTTCAATCCAACGCGTGAACTGCTCCTCCCAGCTGGGGAGCGCTTCAGGCACGAGGGGATCGGCTGACTGCGGCGGCATGTCCGGCTGGGCCGTGACGCTCGCCGGTCGCCGCATGGCTCTTCGGATGCGCGCCACAATCGGCATGACACGGAGCATAGAAGCAGGGTCGTCTGCAGTTGGTCGTGGGAGCGGCCGATGGTGCAGGAACTCGACATCGTCTTCCGCCGTCGCGGATACCCTCGATCAGCCATTCGGGCGGGCGACACCTTGCCAACCGCAATTCGAAGGACGGCTTTGTGAGTAAATCCCGCAGCTCGCGGCGACGGCTCCGTGCCAGCCTGGCTCGCAGGATCGGCCGGTTCCTTGGAGTCTCCGACCTTTTCACGTCCGTGCAGACGCTACAGAGCCAACTCGAAGCTGCGGCCCGCGAGCAGAGCGCCCTAAGCGCTCGAATCCGCCAGCTCACCGAGAGGCTCGACCAGGCCTTGGTGGGGCTATCGGGATGGACGGCAACAACGTATCTGGAGCATGTGCCCGTCCCCGATCACGCATTGATCTCGGTGGTGATCCCTACTCATAACCGTGCCGATCTCGTTCCGCGCGCTGTTCAGTCCGTGATCGCGCAGTCGTACAGCAATTGGGAGCTCCTCGTCGTAGACGATGCAAGCGCAGATGACACTCCGAATGTGTTGAGCACCTTCACCGACTCGCGCATCCGCGTTCTTCGCAGGGATCAGCAAGGAGGTGCGAGCGCCACTCGCAATACCGGTCTCGCCGAGGCTCGCGGTGAATTCGTCGCGTATCTGGACGACGACAACGTGATGCATCCACATTGGCTCAAGGGAGTGGCGTGGGCCTTCGACCACCACCCCGAGGCTTTGGTGATCATCGGAGCGCGGATCATCGATGATGAACTGCGCAACCAAGGGCTTGGGCGCGGCGGATGGCCACAGCTGGCACCACCGGGGTTCGACCGAGACAGCATTGCCCGCGAGAGCGTTGCCGACCTCATGCAAGTTGCTCACCGGCGCGAGCTCCCCGGAGCCCGCTTCGACGAGGGGATCCGCGTCGTCGAAGATTGGGACCTGCTCGCCCGTCTCACACGCGACAGGGACCCGTTGCTCTTTCCTGCCGTCGCCGGCATTTACATGACGTCGGCTTCGGATCGCTTCATGGACACTGGATTGCTGGAGCACGAGTCTCGCCGCGTCCGCGAGAAGATCAAGGCGATGAGAATCGAGGCCGACGCGCAGACGGCGCCCTGACGAGCAAAGCGCGTCATCCGTCCCGCGTCATCTCCGCCTCCGTGCAATCGAGTCGCTCGAACGCTCGTAACCTCATCTCGCCCCCAAACGGGAGCGTCGTCACCCACGTGCGGGCCGGCGTCGGGTGGTACTGGTCTCCCAACGGCCACGTGCCGGACACGATGAGGACGCACGGTTGGAAATCGTCGTAGCTAGATGCCCACCATGTGTCCTGGGGGTTTCTCGTGTCACCTGAACGTTGCGGCTCCTCGGCGTGGAAGCCGACCCAATCCAACCCGCCGTCAATCCTCAGGGGCTCGATGCCGGAGGCAACGAGATCCGAGGCAGCGCGCCAGCGCGTGCCGTCGTAGACGGCCGAGCTCGTCGAGAAGACGAGACCCAGCACGGCGAACGCACCCAAGACCGAGGACGCCACGAGCACGAATCGCTTCCGGGCGAATGGGCGAATTCCTCCCTCCATCATGACGAACGCGGCAACGAAGGGTACGAGCGGCAGGAGATGACGGTCATAGATCGGCTGACCGAACGGTCCCGACACGATCATGAGCCCGATGCTGAGGACAGAGAACGTCGTGACCACTCTTCGCGCCGTCGTCCGATTCACGGCGTCGCGCTCTTCGCCGGTGCGCGGGCGGTCCTTTCTCAGACGCACGAGTGCGCTGACGACACACAGAACGAGCACGAAACATGAGTACGCGCTCAACACCGCGATCGCCGTCCAAGCCACCCTCGAAAGCCTGTCGTTCGGTGTCCCGAGTGAGAGGCTGGGACCGAGCTGGCGCATCACGTAGTTCCCAACCGGGCCGCTGCGCCACGCCAAGATGGCGACGACCGCAGCGGTCAGGCTGGCGCCGAGAGCGACTGCGGGCGGATGGCCGAGCCTGCTGATGAGCCTGCGCTGAGAGACGAGCGCCGTCGCCGGCAGCGTCAATAGACCCAACGTGAACAGGGCCTTGAACGAGGGCTCGACCACCGTGCCCCAAATATCGAGGCGACTCAGGTCCCCCAGCGTCGCACGGACGGTCTTGAGGCTCGATTGCCCTCCGAACGGGATAGTCGATCGCCAACCGAGGACGAGTCCCACCGCCGCGACGAGCACCACGGCGATGAGAACCAACGCGAAGCCATCCCCCTTGCGCCAGCTCGTCGCGGTCGGCCTCTCCGAGCGCCGTCGAGAGGGAGCGACGAAAGACCAGCCTGCGACGCCCAGAACGGCAACCGGTGCGATGAACCCCGACTCCCGTATCGACACCGCAATCAGCCCGATCGCCGCGCTCGATGCGAGCAGGGCCAGGCGCCGCCCGCCCTGCGATGCGAGTCCCACCGATCCGACCAATAGGCACAAGACGATCGCCGTGTACGCCCAGACATCAGTCATGAAGCTGGCGGCAAGCGGAGCCCAGAGCGGGCCGAGCAGCGTTGTCAGGACGCCAGCGATTGCGATTCCGCGCACCGTTGCCCTGCGTAACAGGAGGTACGAGGCGCACGCGCCCACGGCCCCGATCACCGTCGTCAGGATCTGAAGTGCGGTCACGCGCGCGCCGACAAGTTCGACGACCGGTC
>DASQTR010000017.1:0-2211 GCA_035641795.1 Ilumatobacter sp. | reverse complement strand
GGGCCCCGGTCGATTCCGTCGATGCCACCCGTCGCGCTGTGCAGGACCTGAGCCATCCGGTTCGCATGACCGGCGAGCTCGAGCCAAAGATCGCCCTCGAGCAGGGCGTTGAACTGGGCCGCCACAAAACGCATCTTGGACGGCAGCTGAGTCACGGTCTTGCGGACATATTGAGCACGCGCGCCCAGCGACGGGTCGAGGAACACGACCGCCTCACCCCCGAGCATCCCGTTCTTGGTGCCGCCGAACGTCATCACGTCCACGCCGGCCTCGATCGTCATGGCGTGCAGCGAGGCGACCCGGCCGCCGGCGGCGGCCACCGCGTTGGCAATGCGGGCACCGTCCATGTGGACGCGCATGCCGTGGCGGTGGGCTACGTCGCACAGCGCGGCGACCTCGTCGGCGGTGTACACCGTGCCGAGCTCGGTCGACTGCGTGATCGAGACGATCGCCGGCTGGGCGTGGTGGAAGTCGCCGAGCGCGTGCGCGTGGTGGTTGACGTGTTCAGGTGAGAGCTTGCCGTCGGGGTCGGGAACGTCGATCAATTTGATGCCGGCGATCCGCTCGGGGGCGCCGGTCTCGTCGACGTTGACGTGCGCCGACTCACTACAGATCACCGCGTCGCCGGGGCGCGCCACCGCGGTCAGGGCGAGCACATTCGCGCCGGTCCCGTTGAACGTCAGCAAGGTCGTCACGTCGTTGCGGAACAGCTCACGGAAGCGTCGCTCGCAGGCGCGTGTCTCGTCGTCGTCGCCGTAGGCGAGGGCATGGCCGACGTTGACGCGCGCGATCGCCTCCAGCACGGCGGGATGGGCACCGGCGGCGTTGTCGCTGGCGAACGACCGTGCCGGCGGCTCGGGGAGGGCCATTCGGCAAGTATGGCCAGCTACCGTGAGCGGCCGTGGAAGTGTCCGAGCGGATCAGGATCCACAGCGCGTCGCTCACCGCCGCCGAGCGGCGCGTGGCCGAGGCGATCCTCCGCTCGCCGCAGGCGGTGGGCTTCGGCACGGTCGCCGATCTCGCCGATTCCGCCAAGGTCGGCGCCGCGTCGGTGGTGCGGCTCGCCAGCAAGCTCGGCTTCGACGGATACAGCGACCTGCAGGCCAGCATCCAGCACGACCTGTTGCGGCAGCTACGGCCGGCCGTGGAACGCATCGAGGAGACGCTCGGTGACGGCCCGCGCTCGGCGCACGCAGCAGTCGAGCTCGCCAACGTGCGGGCCACGATCGAGGCCGCCGATTCGCGCTCGATCGAACAGCTGACGTCGCGCGTGGCCGATCTCGGGCGGCCGGTGGTGATCCTGTCCGGCGAGGCGTCCGCCGGCGTCGCTCAGCAGTTCACGGATCAACTCGAGCAGTTGCGCGATGACGTGCGCGTGCTGGGCGGCTCCGACGTCGCCGTTCGGCGCGCGATCGCCGTGCTTCCGAGTGAAGCGACGGCGGTGGTGATCGACCTGCGCCGCTACGAGCGGTGGGTGCTCGACGCCCACGCCTCGCTGCGCGACCGTGGCGTCTGGTCGGCGGCGTTCACCGACAGCATCCTGTCGCCGCTGGCCGCGAGGGCGGACGTGACGTTCGTGGTGTCGGCGGACTCCGTCGGGCCGTTCGACAGCCATGTCGGCACGCTGGCGCTGCTGAACCTGATCGGCGCCGAGGTCGCCGGCGCGCTGCGTAGCTCGGCACGTGACCGCTTGGCGGCGGTGGAGGAGGCGTGGAGCCGCCACGGCTCCCTCACCGAATCCAGCTAGCGCGTCCTAGCCTGAGAGGAATGTCGGAATCCGCCGTCGAAGCTGCGCGCCGCCGCACGTTCGCGATCATCAGCCATCCCGACGCCGGCAAGACGACCCTGACGGAGAAGTTCCTGCTCTATGCAGGGATGCTGGGCGAGGCGGGTGCAGTCAAGGCGCGTGCGGGGCGGCGGGCGGCGACATCCGACTGGATGGAGATGGAGCAGAAGCGTGGCATCTCCATCACGTCCACAGCGCTCTCGTTCGAGTACCGCGGCCATCAGCTCAACTTGCTCGATACTCCGGGCCACCGCGACTTCTCCGAGGACACGTATCGCGTGCTCTCAGCAGTCGACGCGGTCGTGATGGTGCTCGACAGCGCGAAGGGCGTCGAGCCTCAGACACTCAAACTGTTCGAGGTGTGCCGCGCCCGCGAGTTGCCGGTGATCACGTTCCTCAACAAATACGACCGCCCCGGCCGGGAG
>DASQTR010000016.1:0-8816 GCA_035641795.1 Ilumatobacter sp. | reverse complement strand
ACAGTTCGCCGACGCCCTCGCGGCCGTCATCGCCGCGCTCGGCCTCGAGCGGCCGCACCTCGTGGGCCATTCGTTCGGGACGATGGTTGTCCTGTCAATGTTCCAGCGCCATCCCGCCGTGCCTGCGAGTCTCGTGCTGGTCGGTGGCTACGCGGGCTGGGCCGGTTCGCTGTCGTCGGACGAGGTGGCACGACGGCTCGAGATGTTCGTCGGCATGGCCGAGTTGGGCGAGGCGTTCGATCCGAAGGTCTACCCGGGCCTGTTCTCGGATCTCATACCGGCCGACCGCGACGCCGCGCTGACCTCGATGATGCGGGAGAACATCCGCCCGGCAACGATTCGCGCGGCAGGCCACATCGGAGCCGAGACCGACCTCCGCCCGGTGCTGCCCACCATCAACGTCCCAACGTTGATCCTGCACGGTGAGGCCGATGCTCGGTCCCCGCTCGCGAACGCCGAGGCGCTCCATGCCGCGATCCCGACATCGCAGCTCGTTGTGCTCCCGAAGCTTGGCCATGCATGTGTGGTGGAGGATCCCCAGGCGTGTGCGGCGGAGATCCGCCGGTTCGTGACGGTCGTGGGCTGAACACAGCCCTTCAGGCGCCACGACGTCCGCGGCCCGAACCCAGAGAGTGACGTCGTCGAACGGTCTGGTGAACGACTCGCTTGCTGCGCCAGACTGCCGTTCCGCTTGGGTGTCGACGACACTGGTGGGGTGGACCAACACGGCACCGCGTTGAAAGTCGATCACGTGCTGCTCGCGGTGAATGACCTCGCTGTCGCCGCGGCTGTCCTGAACGAGCGGCACGGTTTGGCGTCGGTGGAGGGAGGACGTCACCCTCAATGGGGCACGGCGAACCGAATCATTCCCCTCAACGACACATATCTGGAGCTGATCGCGGTCGTTGACCCGGAACGTGCTCGCGCCAGCGCATTCGGACGCTGGGTTGCGAGTGCTCGCCCGGGGATCATGCGACCCCTCGGCTGGGCGGTCCGCGCCGTTGTCATCGAATATGTGGCGCGGCGCCTCGATCTGGCGATCGAGAGCGGATCACGAGCAACGCCGGATGGCGGAGTGCTGCAGTGGAGGCTCGCGGGCGTCGAACGTGCCGCTCCCGATCCGGCGCTTCCCTTCTTCATCGAATGGGGTGGCGAAACCCCACACCCGAGCCAGCGCCCTGTGACCCACAGCGCGGGGCCGGTTGAGTTCCGTCGGTTAGAGCTTCGTGGCAACCCCGATCGGTTGGCGGCGTGGCTCGGCGACCATGATCTACCCGCGGTCATCAAACAGGGACCGTCATCAATCACACGGATCATCCTCACAGTCGCCGACCGCGACATCGTGCTTGCCCCAATCCACCGGTAGCGCCGATCTGCCGACACGCGTCCGTGACGATCTGCGCTCATTCCAGTGTTGCGCGGACGCGCGGCCTGGTCGGCTTCGGCGGTTACCAGAAGAATCCACTACATCGACGCCCAGATCGCGATCACAGGCCATGATTGCGATGTCATCGCCTTGAGAACCGCCCCTGCGAACACGTCCTCAGCCGATGCGGTCCCGACGAGAGTCGTTGCGAAGCGAATCAGCTCATCGGCATGCTTGCGATAGGTCTCCTCGTCGCGGCTATCCACTAGCTCTTACGATGCCGCCGAACGACCAATCCCGGCATCCCGCGCCAGATCTGTCGTACTGCATGCGTCGATCTGTGGTAACGGGGTGCGGTTGCCCTAGCGCGCGCCCGCGACCGCGAGGTCGAGTGCGTACAGCGACGAGGTGGCCGTCATGAACAGCGTTCTACGGTCGCTGCCTCCGAACTCGAGGTTGGCGCAGGTCTCCGGGAGGCGCACCGTTCCCAACAGCGAGCCGTCGGCGGCGTAGCAGTGAACGCCCAGATATCCGCTCGTCCAGATCCGGCCGGCGGCGTCGAGGCGGAGGCCGTCGAAGGCGCCGACCGGGCATGTGGCGAAGATCTCGCCGCCACCGGTCACGCGGCCGGCGGTGACATCGATGTCGTACCGTCGCATGTGCCGCGGCCCGTCCGGCATATGACTTCTGCCCGTGTCGGCGACGTACAGCACGCGCTCGTCGACCGAGAAGGCGAGGCCATTTGGCCGCACCATGTCGGTGATGACCGCGCTCGCCTCCCCCGACGCCGGATCGATCCGATACACGTAGCAGGCGCCGATCTCGCTCTCCGACGGGTAGCCCTCCTCGTAGCTGTCGATCCCGTACGTCGGGTCGCTGAACCACACACCGCCGTCAGATGCCACGACGACGTCATTGGGGCTGTTGAAGCGCTTGCCCTCGAACCGATCGGCGAGCACCGTGCGCGTCCCATCGGCTCCGAAGCGCACAACCGATCGCGTGCCATGCTCGCACGCGATCACGCGGCCCTCGGCGTCGCGCGTGTGGCCGTTGTTGAAGTCAGCCGGTTGCATGTGCAACGACACCACACCGGTCGCCACGTCGAGCCGCATGCAACGATTGCGCCGCACGTCGCTCCACAACAGCGTGTCGGAGTCGGGCAAGTACACCGGACCCTCCGCCCACAGGCCACCGTCGTGTAGATGCCGCAACTCGGCACCGGGCACGAGGAGGTCGAGGAAGCGGCGGTCGTGGATCTGGTACTCGGCGGGGATCGGCTTGCGGGTCGCCACGCCGCCATCCTGGCAGCTGCGACTTTCTGATCGCGCAGCTCGGGGAGGGCTGCGCCAGACTGGCGGGATGGTGCACAGCGAGGGCAACTTCGTCAGCACGGACGGATTGACCATCTATCACCAAGCGTGGTTGCCGGGCGGAGCCCCGAAGGCCGTGGTCATCCTGCTCCACGGGTTGGCCGAGCACTCCGGCCGCTACGTCCGGATGGCAGAGGCACTCACCGACGCCGGCTATGCCGTGCACGCCCTCGACCATCGCGGCCACGGCAGATCCGACGGCAAACGGACCTACGTCAAGTCGTATGCCGACTACCAGCGCGACATCGCGCATTTCCGGCGCTTGGTCGAGCAGCAGCATCCCGGCCTCCCGCTGTTCGTGCTCGGCCACAGCATGGGCGGCAATCTCGCGCTCGGGCACGTACTCGACCACCAAGCCGGCGTGCGCGGCCTCGTGCTCAGCGCGCCGGCGCTCGCTCCGGGCGCGAGCCTGTCCCCGACCAAGATCAGGCTCGCCAGGCTGGTCGGCAGGATCGCGCCCGGCCTACCGGCCGAAGCACTGAGCGCCGAGGCGATCAGCCGTGATCCGGCGGTGGTGGCCGCATATCGCGCCGATCCGCTCGTGTTCAACGGCAAGATCACCGCCGGCGTGGCGGCTGCGCTGCTGGGATCGATGGAGGCTTTCCCGCCTCGTTACGCGGAGCTCGAGCTCCCCGTGTTGCTCCAGCACGGCACCGCCGACGCGCTCGTCGCCATCGCCGGCACGCGTGAGCTCGAGACGGCGCTCGTCAACGCCAAGGTCACGACCCACTACTACGACGGGCTGTACCACGAGATCTTCAACGAGGCCGAGCAAGCGACGGTGATCGCCGACACGATCGCCTGGCTCGACTCCGTCGCGGGGGGCTAGTGCGCGCCCCGTCGAACCTGCGCTCTGACCACAACCTCGGCGTGATTGCCGTACTCGTCGCGATCACGGCGTGGGGCATGACGAGCGTCATCATCAAGTCGATCGACATGAACGCCATTTCAATCGCGTTCTGGCGGTTCCTCGTGTACGCGGCGATGCTGACCGCATGGATGCGTGTCCGCGGCGGCCGTTTCTCGTTCCGGCTGCTGTGGACCGCCGCACCAGGTGGCCTTCTGTTGAGCGGCGATGTGTTCCTGTTCTTCACCGCCATCAAGGTCACCAATGTCGTCAACGCGACCACGATCGGGGCTCTGCAACCGCTCGTCATCGCAGTGTTCGCGACCCGGTTGTTCGGCGAGCACATCAGCCGGCGCGAGATCGCGGCGGCGCTCGTTGCCATCGCCGGCGTCGTCGTCGTGATCACGCAGTCGGCCGGCACCCCGGAGTGGAGCGGGGCCGGGGATCTGGCCGCCGTCGGTGCGCTGTTCTGCTGGAGCGGCTACTTCGTCGTCGCCAAGCGCATGAGCGACACACTGACGCCGATCCAGTTCACGACCGGCACCGCTTGGTGGGTGGGGATAACGGCGCTGCCGGTCGGCCTCCTGTTCGCGCAGGACATGTCGCCGCCCCCGACATCTGAATGGCCCGCGTTGATCTTGCTGCTGCTCGTCGGCGGCGTGCTCGGCCACTCACTGATGAACTGGGGCATCCCTCGCGTGCCGCTGTGGCTCAGCTCGACGCTCACCCTCATGATCCCGGTTCTGGCCTCACTGGCGGCGTGGGTCTTCCTGGACGAGCCGTTGACAGTGGTCCAGCTGGTGGCGATGGGCGTCGTGGTGGCCGCCCTGGCCGTGATCGTCACCGCCCAGAGCACGCCCGCTCGACTGCAGCCGGTCGATGTCGTGAGCTGAGGCGCGCGAGCTAAAGCGCGCGAGCGCTCACAGGTAGCCTCGGCTCGTGCCCGAGTCGACGATCATCTACACCCAGACCGACGAAGCTCCCGCGCTGGCTACACACTCGTTCTTCCCCATCATCGAGGCGTTCGCGCACGCCGCCGGTGTGTCAGTGGCCACCCGCGACATCTCGCTCTCGGGCCGGATCCTGGCGATGTTCCCAGACCTGCTCACGCCCGAGCAGCGCGTGCCCGACGACCTTGCCGAGCTCGGCCTGCTGTCGTTGCGTCCCGAGGCCAACATCATCAAACTCCCGAACATCTCGGCGTCGCTGCCCCAACTCGAAGCCGCCATCGCCGAGCTCCAGGGCAAGGGTTACGCGCTCCCCGACTATCCCGACGCGCCGGTCACCGACGGCGAGCGCGACATCAGGGCTCGCTACGACAAGGTCAAGGGTTCTGCCGTCAACCCGGTCCTTCGCGAGGGCAACTCCGACCGCCGGGCCCCGAGGGCCGTCAAGGAGTACGCCCGCAAGCATCCGCACTCGATGGGTGCCTGGCCGGCGGACTCGAAGACCCATGTCGCCACGATGGGCCGGCACGACTTTCGCTCGAACGAACAGTCGGTGACGATGGACGCAGCCGACGACCTGCGCATCGAGCACGTCGCTGGCGACGGCACGCTGACCGTGCTCAAGGCGTCGGTGCCAGTCCAAGCGGCCGAGGTCGTCGACGGCACGTTCATGTCCAGGCGGGCCCTGACGGCGTTCCTCGACGAGCAGGTGAACGACGCCCGCGACGAGGGCGTGCTGTTCTCGGTTCACCTCAAGGCGACGATGATGAAGGTGTCCGACCCGATCCTCTTCGGGCACGCCGTGCGCGCCTATTTCGCGCCGGTGTTCGAGCGCTTCGGCCACGTGCTCGAAGCGGCCGGCGCCGACCCCGACAACGGCTGGGGCAGCGTGCTGTCCGTCATCGCCGGGCTTCCCGCCGGACAGCGCGCCGACATCGAGCGGACGATCGACGAGGTGATGGCGGCAGGCCCGAGCCTGGCGATGGTCGACTCAGATCGCGGCATCACCAATCTTCACGTGCCGAGCGACATCATCATCGACGCCTCGATGCCGGCGATGATCCGCCAGTCAGGGCAGATGTGGAACGCGGCCGGCGAGACCCAAGACTGCAAGGCCGTCATCCCCGACTCGAGCTATGCCGGCGTGTACGCAGCCGTGATCGAGGATTGCAAGGAGAACGGCGCCTATGACCCTGCCACGATGGGCTCGGTTCCCAACGTCGGGTTGATGGCGCAAGCGGCCGAGGAGTACGGCTCGCACGACAAGACGTTCGAACTCCCTTCAGACGGCACCGTGCGCGTCGTCCGCCAGTCGGGCGAGACGCTGCTCGAGTTCGCCGTCGGCGCAGGCGACGTATGGCGGATGTGCAACGTGCGCGACCTGCCCGTCCAGGACTGGGTCAAGCTCGCCGTGTCGCGCGCGCGGGCCACCGGCACTCCGGCCGTCTTCTGGCTCGACGCCGACCGCGCCCACGACGCGCAGCTGATCGCCAAGGTCGAGCGCTACCTGAAGGACCACGACACCGGGGGGCTCGACATCCGCATCCTCTCGCCCGTCGAGGCGACGAAGCTGTCGCTCACGCGCATCCGCAAGGGACTCGACACGATCTCGGTCACGGGCAACGTGTTGCGTGACTACAACACAGACCTGTTCCCCATCCTCGAGCTGGGTACGAGTGCCAAGATGCTCTCGATCGTGCCGCTCATGAACGGCGGCGGATTGTTCGAGACGGGTGCCGGCGGGTCGGCACCGAAGCACGTGCAGCAGTTCCTCAAGGAGAACTACCTGCGGTGGGACTCGCTCGGTGAATTCATGGCACTCGCGGTCTCACTCGAGCAGTACGCCGAATACACCGGCAACGCAAGCGCCCAGGTGCTCGCCGACGCGCTCGACACAGCCACCGGCCGCCTGCTGGAGGAGAACAAGTCGCCTGCCCGCCGGCTCGGCCAGATCGACAACCGCGGCAGCCATTGCTTCCTCGCCACGGCGTGGGCGCAGGAGCTTTCCGCTCAGGACGCCGACCGCGACCTGGCGGCGCGCTTCGCCCCGCTTGCGGAGGCGCTGGTGACCAACTGGGAGGCGATCGACAAGGAGCTGATCGACGATCAGGGACACGCGAACGACATCGGCGGCTACTACCGCCCCGACCCGGACAAGGCGTCGGCTGCGATGCGACCGAGCCAGACGTTCAACTCGATCCTGGCGACGCTCAATACGTGATCAGTTTGCTCCGATAGTGAGGGCATAAGTGGTTCAGGCAACCGCGGTCGGGATCACCGGTGTCAGCGGTTCGCGGCCGGCGAGCACCTCCACCACGTTGCGCGCTGCCAGCTCCGCCATCGCGCCGCGTGTCTCGACCGTCGCCGAACCGAGGTGTGGGACGAGCACCACGTTGTCGAGGTCGAGCAGACCAGGGTGCACCTGCGGCTCGTTCTCGAAGACGTCGAGCGCGGCGCCGGCGATCAATCCTGAGCGCAGTGCCTCGGCGAGCGCCGCCTCGTCGACGATCGGGCCCCGTGCGGTGTTGACCAGAAAGGCGGACGACTTCATCCGCGCCAGTGCGACCGCGTCGATGAGGTGGTGTGTATCGGCGTTGTAGGGGCAATTGACGGACACGACGTCGCTTGTCGCCAGCAGTTCGTCGAGCTCGAGCCGCTCGGCGTCGAGATGGGCGGCGATCTCTGGCGCGACCGGGCGACGGTTGTGGTACACGACCTGCATCCCGAATGCCCGCGCCCGCGCCGCCAGCGCCTCGCCGATCCCGCCCATCCCGATGATCCCGAGCTGGCGCCCCTGGATCCCGGAACCGAGCATCATGAACATCCCCCAGGCCCACGGCTCACCCGACCGGATCAGCCGCTCACCCTCGGCGAGCCGGCGCGTGACCATCAGGATCAACGCCATCGCCAGGTCGGCGGTGGCGTCGGCCAGCACGCCCGGCGTGTTCGTCACGACGACACCCCGACTCGCGCAGGCGGCGACGTCGACGTTGTTGAAGCCGACGGCGACGTTGGCCACGATGCGAAGGTCGGGCGCGGCATCGAGGAAGGATTTGTCGACTTTGTTGGTGAGCAGCGTCACCGCCGCATTGGCGGTCGCCAACTGCTCGTCGCGAACGCGGTCGGGAATCGGCTCGTCGCCATCCCACGCCCAGACCTCGCCACCATCACGGAGTAGCTCGAGGCCGCTCGCCGGGATGCGCCCGAGCACCGCTATCCGCTCGGTCATCGCGACGCGACCCAGTAGGCAAGCCGTCCGAGGCCCTCAGTGATGTCCTCGGCGGAGATGCCCGAGTACGCGAGCCGGATGTGGTGTTCGCGCTCGCCCGCCTGAGCGGTGCCGAAGTGATGCCGGGTGCAGAACGAAACGCCGGTGTTGTGCAGGGCCGCGGTTGCGAAGTCGGTAACGGTGTCGAAGCCGGTGCGGGCGACCGCCTCCGTCACGTTCGGGAACAGGTAGAAGGTTGCCTCCGGCTTCGCGCAATGAACGCCCGGCACGGCCGTCAGGGCGTCGATCGCGGCATCGCGGCGGCGCTCGAGCTCCGCCAGGATCGGCGCCGACCCGCTCGGGTCGCGCAACGCCTCGACGCCCGCCGACTGCACGAAGTGCGTCGTGCAGCTCTCGTCGTTGGTGTTGAGCTTGGCGATCTGTTCGGCCACCGGTACGGGCGCCGCCGCGCATCCGAGCCGCCAGCCCGTCATCGCGAACTTCTTGGAGAACGTGTACAGGATCACGGTGCGCTCCGCCATCGCCGGTAGCGATGCGATCGACGTCGACGTGCCGGAGTACCGCATCTCGAAGTACGCCTCGTCGGACAGCACCCAGAGGTCGTGCTCCACCGCCAACGCGGCGATCTCGGCCATCTCGCCAGCCGAGCTCTCGCACCCCAGCGGGTTCTGCAGGTTGTTGTAGATCAGCAGCCGCGCCTGCGGCGCCAGCGCGCGAAGCTGGTCGAGGTCGATCGCGAACCCGCTCGGCGTCTCGTGGTAGCCGTACGCCAGCTGGCGACCGCCGAAGTAGCAGATCTGGCTCTCGTAGATCGGATAGCCGGGGTTCGGGTAGAGCACCCCGTCGCCAGGGTTCATCAGCGTCTGGATGAACTTGGTTATGACCGGCTTACCGCCCGGCTGCACGACGATGTTCGCCGGGCCGAGGTCGATCCCGCGGTCGCCCCCGATGTTGGCGGCCAACGCCTCTCGCAAGGGTGCGATCCCGGCCGCCGCGCAATAGCCGGTCTTGCCGTCCGCGATCGCCTCGTTCATGGCGGCGACGATGTTGGCGGGGG
>DASQTR010000015.1:0-14130 GCA_035641795.1 Ilumatobacter sp. | reverse complement strand
ACGGATTCGATCGCCGTGCTCGAGCGAACGGCGAAGATCACCCCGCCAGAAGTGCGAGGTCATCAGGCCCCGATGAGCGTTGAGCTCGAGGATCTCGTCGTCGTGCTCGTCGGCGAGGGCAAGCTGCCGACGCGCCCAGCCCAGCGCCACATCGTGCTTGCCGGCGCTCATGTGGTGGACCCACAGACCGTGAATCACGGGCAGCATCTTGTCCGGCTGTCGCGAGTCCTCCGCCAGCGGGACGGCTGGACCTAGGAGCTCCGCCACCTCTGGCGAGGCCCATCCCCGCACCGCGACCAGCGCCGGTGCTGCGGACGACCGCAGTCGTAACTCTTCGCGATCCCGGTCGGCGCCGGGCGAAAGCTGTGGAACGAGGCCGAGTCCGGCGGTGTAGTGAGCCACCGACTCCGCGAGCGCGAAGCGATCGCGGGCCCGATCGCCTGCCCTGCCCCACCACGTCACCGCGCTCACCGCGTCCCCCGCAGCGGTGAGGTGGCGGGCGATCAGCTCCGGCGGGGTCAGCGGCGCGTCGAGCAACGCCGTCGCCAGACGGCCGTGCAGCTCGATGCGCCGGCTGCGAGGGATGCTCTCGTAGGCGGCATCACGGACGAGCGCGTGCTTGAACGTGAACCAGCCGGGGCGCCCCTCCTCGGACGGACCCGCCAGCCCTGAGCGCTGCAGCCCGGCGAGTTGTGCGTCGAGTACCTCGGCGGACTGGTCTGCGATCATCCGCAACTGGTCGATCGAGAAGTCGCGCCCGATCACCGCGCCGAGTTGAGCGACCGACTTCGCCGGCCCCAGCCGATCGAGCCGGTTGGCGAGCAGGTCGCGCAACGTGATCGGCAGCATCGTCCCGAGCTCCGTCGTCACGCCATGCTCGGCGAGCTCCTCAACCGCACTCGTGGCGAGCTCCTCGATGAACAGTGGAATGCCGTCGGCACGCTCGACGACGAGGTCGACCAGCCCGGGCGGCAACGGCACGGCAACGAGCTGTTCGATGAGGGCTCGGGCATGGTCGTCGTCGAACCGTTGCAGCTCGAGCGTCTCGACCGCCGGGTTCGACGACCACCGTCGCGGCGCTTCCGGACGTTGTGTGACGATCGCCAGCAGGGGCAAACGTTCGACGCCGGCGACAAGCTCGTCGAGCACATCGAGCGTCGATGGATCCGCCCAGTGCAGATCCTCGACGACAAGCAGGCTCGGAGACGCCCTGGCGACCGCCTCCACGAGTCGGACGATCGCTGCGACGGTGCGTTCCTTTTCGTCGCGCGCCGAGAGCTTCGGCGCGCCGGCGCGCTCGACCGACATGCCGACGATCACCCCGAGCCGGGCGACGTCATCGTCGGGCAGACCGTACTGACCGGCGAGTCGCGCAACGGCCACGAGGGCGTCGTCGATCGAGGTGTCGCTCCGGATGTCGAGCAGTCGGCGCAGCGCCTCGGCGATCGGGTAGTACGCCGAGTGCTCGTGGTACGGCGAGCACTGGACGAGGACGGTGCGAGCGTTGTCCAGCGCGGCGCGATCGCGAGCAGCGCGGACGAGGCGACTCTTGCCGATTCCGGCCTCACCGACGAGGCATGCGACACGGCCGGCGTCGACCAACGCCGACGTCCATGCCACGTCGAGCCGTTCGAGTTCGGAGGTGCGTCCGACGAAGGGCGCCGCCTCCCGGTGGGTGGCGTCGAACCGGCTCTCCACGTCGACCGCACCACGCACGATGTATGTGCGCACCGGCTGCGGGATGCCCTTCAACTCGATCTCACCCATGTCGGCGTAGTCGAACACGTCACCGGCGAGTCGTCGAACGCGGGAACTGACGGCGACCTGCCCGACCCCCGCAACGTTCTGAAGGCGCGAGGCAAGATTGAGCGTCTCGCCGATGGCGGTCTGGTCGGCAGGCGAGACGAGCACGACGCCGGCGGCGATGCCCACCCTCGCCTGAACTCGGTCGACCGCCGGGACCACGGTGTTCGCCAGCCGTTCCAGGATCTGGAGGCCGGCCCGGATGGAGCGCTCGGCGCCGCGTTCGTGAGCGAGCGGGTACCCGAAGAAGGCGATGATGCCATCGCCGAGCCGGTTGTGGACGTAGCCGTCGTAACGTTCGATGGCGGCGATGCAGGTGTCTTCGTAGGTGCGAATGACAGCGTCGAGCTCCTCCGGATCGACCCGACTGGCGAGCGCGGTGAAGTCGACCATGTCGGAGAAGAGCACCGTGAGATAGCGACGCTCACGACGCGCGTCGGCCGTGCTGTGCTCCGTCGCCGCAGCGGTCGACCCGAGATCGGCAAGTGCGTTGAGCAGCTTCTTGCGCGGGCCGAACGGGATGTCGAGCTCCTGGAGATCGGCCTCGGAGAGGATTCGCAGCGTGTCGAGGTCGACCTCGTTCTCGGCGAACAAAGGCCCCAGCCGCTCCAGCCCCAGTCTGGCGAGCAACGCCTCCAGCGGGCTGTCCATCACACGCCAGCCTCTTCGATCACACCGCGTCGGAACAACCAGTGCGCCAGCTCGACCGCAGTCGCGGCCGGCATCGTGCCCGCCCAGGCGCCGACGAGTTCGCCCATCGTGGCAACCCCGTTCATGGGTGCCAGCAGCGGAACCACGGGCGTGCCCGCCACGTAGGCGACGGCGCCGTCCACCCCGGGATGTTCCAGAGCCGGAGCCAGCCGCACGCTGTCGCCCACGACCTGCGAGACCTCGACGAACCGCACCAGCGGCGAGCGCCGCACTACCGCTTCCGGCGACGGCACGAACCGGCTCGCGCGGCGCCCGAGCGAGGCGTCTGACGAGCCGTCTGTCCGCCTCGTCGTGGCGCGTGTGGTCCAGAAAGCCGTCGAGCGAACTGCCGCTACCGCGGCGTACGACTCGCCCGTCCAGTCGGCGTGATGCTCGGCGGCGCGGGCAAGGCCGTGCCGGTAATGGTCGAGGGCGAGCGCGGCGTCTGCCGGACGTGTCATCGCCGTGTGGATCACGACCGCAGCCGTGAGCGCGGACTGGACCGCCCGCTGGACACCTGACGAGGAGAGTGGATCGAGCGCCAGCGCCGTGTCGCCGACGGCGAGCCAGTCGCAGCCGCAGACCTCAGTCGCCAGCGCGCTGGTCGCGTCGCGGGCGGTCAGACCTCCGGTCAGGCGCGCCGCCGGACTCACGATGCCGGCGGCTTCGACGAGCCGCACGTAGCGGGTGACGGGATCGGCTCCGAGTACCCGCCATGCCGTGGGATCGACGAACACGGTCACCTCGCACCACGGAACGCCGTCACACGGCGCCGGGCCTGGCGCCGCCCATACCCAACCTTCGTCGACCGTCACGACGGTTGGCCGGTCGAGTGCCACGTTCCAGCGGCCGGTCACTCCGAGCAACGCGTCGGGCCGCGAGTGCCGAAGGTTGGACCGACGCCCGCTGGCGTCGACGACGAAGCGTGCGCACACCGGCGCCCGGTCGCCGTCGAGCGCGATCTCCCAGCTCGACCCGAGGCGCCGGCGACGCACGGCGTTGCCCCCGGTGACCGTCACACCGAGCTCCAGCGCTCGGTCGAGGAGGAGGGCGTCGAACCGGTGGCGATCGACGAGCAGCGAGCCCCTCGGCATCGCGCGAACGACGCGAGGTGCTTCCCATGCCACTGTCATCGCCTCGGCCGCAGGAAATCCGGCCTGCAGCACCGACCGTTCTGCGCCGGTCATCGCCAACAGATCCAGCGTCGGCGCGGCGAGGATCTCGCATATGTGTGTGCGACGGGCGCGACCGCGATCGACCATTTCGACGCGATAGCCGAGCTGTGCCAGTCGAGCGGCGACGGTCGTGCCTGCAGGCCCCGCTCCGATCACCGCTACGTCGGCTACAGGTGTCCGGTCGGCGATGCTCATTGCAGCCCGTCGTCGGAGAACGTCACGCCGGCGCGGGTCAGCCGGGCGTAGGCGCCGATGCAGTACTCGAGCCAGCCGCGGATGTAGTCGCACGCCGGGCGACCGCGGTGCACGACCTCGTGGTGGCAGCCACCACCGCAGAGGTAGCGCGCCCAGCAGCTGCGACATGGCTCCTGACGGTGGACGTGCCGATCGCGTAGCCACGTCGCTCGCAGGCCTGCGTCGAGACCGGCGTCGAGCGAGCCCAACCGCCCGGCGTCGTCACCGACGAAGCGGTGGCACGCGGACAGCTCGCCGCCTGCGGCCACCCCGAGATATCCGGCGCCGGCTCCGCACGGATACGGGCGGTGCGTGCCGCGGTCGATCTCGCGCATCGCGTTGGCGACGTTGGCGAACGCGTAGCGGTCGCCGGCCAACGTGTGACGTTCGTAGGCGCGGCCGGCGGCGATCATGTGAGCCAGAAGCTCGGCCAGCTCCGCCGCTCCGACCTCGCCTGCGCCGGTGGGTGACGACAGCATCGGCGCAACGCCGACGCTGTGGAAGCCGAGCGCCAGCAGGTGGTCGACGATCTCGTCGATCGCGAGGTTGGCCGGCGTGACCGTGACTCGCGCGGACACCTGCATGCGATGCTGCCGCGCCAGCAATGGACGCACTCGAGCAAGGATGCGGTCGTACGAGCCGCGCCCGTTGCGGTACGGGCGCAGCGTGTCGTGCGTTTCACGATCACCGTCGATGCTGATCGTCACTGCGAATCCGTGACGCTCGAAGAATTCGGCGTCGCCGGCGTCGACGAGCGTGCCGTTGGTGGTGATCGACAGCCTCGCCTCGACGTCGAGCGCCGCTGCTCGTGACACGACGTACTCGGTGGCGGCACGGACCACCACGCGATTCACGAGCGGCTCGCCGCCCATGAACGCGACGGTGACTCGGTCGCCGGCAGCACAATCCTCGAGGAGTAGGTCGACCGCGCGCGCAGCCTCTTCGAACGACATCAATCGCGACTCCATCCCGAAGTCGCCCTGTTGCGCGTAGCAGTAGGTGCAGCCGAGGTTGCATTTCTGAGCGACGGCAAGCGACACGGCCCGCACCGGCGGCGCGGCGAGCGGCCGATCGTCGACGAACGGCTCTCCTGTGAGCCCCAGCCGCGCCAGCGCCTTTCCGGCGGCACGTTCGGAGACCGCCTGCGCCATGTGGTCGGCGGTGCTCGCGTCTAGCTCGTACAGCCGGCTGCCATCGACCACGAACACGTGCCGGCCACCGGCTTCGTCATCGATCACGATCGCGTCGGGGTCGCCGTCCCACGTGTTGCGACGCGCGAAATCACGGCGCGTCGGCGTGGCGACGGGCACAGCGGTCATGACGGATCGCGTGGCGCCGGCGGCCCGGACGTGGTGTCGCGCCCACGGACCTGGAATCGGAGCCACCGTTCCCAGTCGCCCAGCAGGTCGTCGTACAGCAGCAGGCGCTCGTCGAGGTAGTCGTCGGGCACGTACGTTCCGGTGCGCACCTTCTGCAACCAGTTGTCGCCGGTACTGCGCCCGTCTGCAGTCGTCTCGACGTTGACGAAGTCCGGCCGCGCCGATGCCCAGTAATAGCAGGAGCACTCGCGAAAGTCGTTCTGCCAGGGCGAGCACAGGCCCTGCGTGAGCTCGCCGGGCACCGCCAGCTCACGCGAGATCACCGCCGTGTCACCCTCGAAGAACGTGCGCACGACCAGCGGCAGCGTCATCGTCGCCGGCGGGGGTGGTTCTATCGGACCCCCCGATCCGTGGGGGCGCTCGGGAGGTGGCGGCTCCCACCACACCAGGTCCTCCCAGACGGGGTCGGCGGTGAAGACGCACGTCACCGTCGCGCCCTGGCTGTCCTTGAGGAGTTGGGCGAGCTGGTTCGACCACTCGGGCGTGAACGATGCCGTGGGATTGTCCTCGCTGGTGAGCAGCGTGCCCGCCGCGAGGTCGGCGGGCGAAGGGCCGACCATGTGCACCATCGTCGGTTCACCGTCGATCGCCAGCAGCCGGTGGCCGACCAAGTCGGAACCTGCGATGTCACACCCGAGCACGAGATTGTCGTACTCGCGCAGCGTGATCCCCTTCAGGATGCGGCGCCAGACAGCACGGAAGTCGACCTCGAGCCCCGGGCAGCAGTTGGCGATCGCCGCGGCCGGACTGGAACTGAACGGATTGCCGGTTGCGATGTGCTGCATCTGCGCCGTTCGGTTGCGCGGTGTGATCGCCGGCGGTGGCGGATCGGCGCCGCCGGCAGCGAGCGTCGGTGCGTTGGCGGCCGCGCGTGCGATCGTCGCGATCTGCCGGTGCGTCAACGCCAGGTAGTTGCCGTCGGCACCGCACATCAATGCCGGCATGCGGCGCCGGCCGTCGTCGGTGAAGTCGCCGCTCGCCTGCGGGCTGCGAAGCAGACGCACGAACCACGGCGCGGCGCCGCCGCGCAGGGCGGCGTAGACCTGCTGGTGCATCGCCATCACCGACAGGGTGTCGACCGTGCCCGCGGCCATGACCGGACGCATCAGCCGGTCGGTGTCGTACGCCTCCTCGGCCGGCATCGTGTCGAGCGAGAGCGGCGGCCTGCCCTGCACCGGCTCGCCGTTCATCACGGCGACGTTCATGAACCGCACCGTCTCGAACGCGCGCCGGACGATCTCCTCAGCGCGCTCGCGCGTCACGGCGGGCGGCTCCGTGACGGCGACCTCCGGCCCCTCGAGCGCCTGTTCGAGATCGTCGGCCAGGCTGCGCACGAACAGCGCGTCGGGCACGAGCGCCGGCGGGCCGGCTGTGATGCGCGCCGCCGCGGTCAGCGTTCGGTCGCTCAGCGCGAGGCTGACATCGACGATCCCGTCGCAGGCGTCGTCGAGGTAGCCCCGGCTCACGGCGACGTTGCCGTGCAGCCACGACGGCGCAGGCGGCACGATCGCGAACAGGGACGGCGGAAACGTCTCGTTGCGGAACGTGCCGGTCGACCACGGGTCCTCGACCCCGTCGTCGACGGGGATCGACCATTGGTACCAGTTGTCCTCGGCCTTTCCCTTCGTGCTGTCGTACACCCGCTGGCCACTCGTGAAGTGGACGTTCTCCCAGTCGCGCAAACCCTTGTCCTGCTCGATGCCGGTAGTCGCGTAGATCACGCCATCGGCCGGCGTGAACCGGAAACGGATCTCGGGGTGGTTGGGGGTCGGTCGGATGTAGCGCACAGCGCCGAAGTCGATGCCGGCGCCGGAGACGAACTTCGGTGACGTCCCTCGAAGTCGTCGCTCGGCGTGGTCGGAGATGCCGGCAACCGTGGCCGTGACGGCATCGCCGGGGTCGCCGGTACGGCGTTCGACCTTGCGGTTGCCCACGTTGACATCCCAGCTCAGAGCAGTGGGCGTGACACCGTTCTGACGGAGCAGGTCGATCGTGACGGGGACGAGTTGATCGTCATCCGTGACCGCCCACAGTTCCAGGAACGGGGCGACCTTGCGGATCTTGACGACGCCGTTGACCTTTTCGGTGAACTCGACCTCCTTGGGGACGAACTCGCGAGAGATGGCGCCGGTCGACAAGTCGATCTGGAACGTCGTCGTCGGAACGATCGTGCGCCAGTCGAGCGGCGCGTCATCGTCGACCTCGATGACATAGCTGTCGAGCGGAGCGCCGCTTCCCAGGCGGCCGATCGCGAAAGGCGGCAAGATCCTGAGCGACTCGATCTTCACGTCAGCCCCGTGTTTGCTGGTCCGGCAGGCGCCGGATGATCGCCTGGATGCGAGCGATGTCGTTGCGGTCGAGGTCGACCAGGGTGCGCAGGAACCGCTCCGACGCGGCCGGTGGGCCGCCGGCGCCCTTGAGCAGAGCCACGCAATACTTCGCGGACGCCTGCGTGAGCTCGAGCTGTAGCTCCCACATCTGGCGCGGCGTGCGACCCTGGATGTCGAGCGAGGCGGGAAGATCGAACGGTGGGCCGGCGCGGCGGGCGTCGCCAGGATTGTCCGTGAGTGGCGCGCGGAACAGCAGCCCCGCGAGCGTCTTGACGTTGAACATGTCGGCGAACGAGCGCTGCATCAGGTACCCGCCGGTGGCGCGCACGGCCGCGTCCTGCGATGCCGCGACCATGTGCGAGTGCGCCAGGTTCGTGACAAGCATCCGGTAACGCAGATCGCTGAGTTCGGCCAGCATGCGTGCAGCTGCGCTGGAGATGTACTGCCGCCGGAGCGAGGCCGCGTCCGGGTGGGCGGGCTGCTGCCGTGTGGTCGGGTTGGTCGGAAGGTTCTTCACCAGCGCGTCGACCTGCGGCGCGACGAGCGCGACACCGTCGTACACGGCCATGAACCGGTCGAAGTGCGATGGCGTCCGCGTGCGCGGATGGCGGAGGTGGGGGGCCTCGCCCTGCCCGGCGATCTGCATCAGCCGGTCGATGGCCTCCGTGCGCGTTCCGATCTGGGCCACGATCACGTTGGGGGGCTGGTGGGGGTCCTCGAGGTCGGCGTCGAGCGGGTGCGGTCGAAACCCCTTGCCCCAAGCGTCCCACGACGCCTGCTGTGCGTAGGTGGCCGGGTCGAACCATCGCTCGTCGGTCAGCGTGGGGTTACGGAGCCGGGCGAGCAGGTCGTGGAAGAGCGTGCCGACGTGATGCGCCTTGGCATTCGTGGCTTTCATGACATCGGCATCGATCTTCTTACGCAGCTTTTCCCACTGCTCGCGCGGCGGCGAGATCTTTCGACCTGGTGGTGGTGTCTCGTCGATCGCAGGATCCATCTCGGCGTAGACGTACTTCTCGATGGCGATGAAAGTGAACGGCTCGAACTCCATCCGGAACGGGTAGTACGGGCCATCCCAGGGGATGTCCTCGCGCATCCAGTTCGGCTCGCCGCCGATCAGACGGAGTGCGTTCTGCACGGTCATCAGGTGACCCATCTCCTCCCGGGCGACAGTGAGCAGTTGCCGCTGCCACAACGCCGCGTCCGGGAACATCCCTGCCGCGATCACCACGTCGGCGGAGTAGGCCGCGTAGAGGTACTGGACCATCAGCGAGTGTTCGATCGCGGCAGCCACCTGGAGCAGCCTCGTCAGCTCCACGCGCTGGTCGACGACGCCCGGCCGAACGGCGGCGAGCCGTCCGTCCGCGCCGCGGACCGCGGGCGGCGACGCGACGAGATTGCTCGTCACCGATCCGGTCCCAACCGCGTGAGGTCAACCGGTTGCGGCGACGCGGACGTGGGATTCCGTGCGCCCCCTCGCATAGCTCGCACCATACGTCAACCGCTCGAGAACGCACGACGGGTGCTCAACGCTCCGTCGATCGCCCAATCGCGAGGGCGAGCGACAGTGCTCAACGGGTCCAGAGGATCGTGTCGACGGCGACGACGGCGGCGAACGTGAGGGCCCGGAGTGGATCCTCCAGACGGCCGGGGGCCGAGGCGTGGATGCCGACCCTCACAACCCGGGCGGCAGCAGCCTGTTGACGTTCTGGTAGAAGAAGTACAGGCAGATCAGGAACGGGATGATCCCGACCGCGATGCCGACCGAGTCGTGGCGGAAGCGGCGGCTGATCTTGCGGACCACGATCGCGATGAGGATCAGCGCACCCGCCCACAAGGCGATCTGGGGCCATGCGGCGCGGTCGTGGAACCAGCCCTCGGCGAAGGCGTCCTGCACTCGGTCACGCGCCGCCGGCGTCGCGTCGGGTGTCGTGTTCGCGTCGGGTGTCGTGTCGGCGTCCGGTGTCGTGTCCGCCGGCGCAGCAGCTTGCGGTGACAGGGTGGTCTCGGTCGAACCGGCGTCGTCGGTGACACCGTCGACAGTTGACGCGGTGACGTCGGTGCCTTCCGTGCGCACGGCGGGATCATCGCCACGCGCCGGGTCGCGCACGTTGCCATTCGCCTCGAGGTCGTAGAACGTCGGCTCGCCGACCGGATCGGACTCGGAGGAGACGAGGAAGGCGTGCACGGCGATCCGGTTGCGCGCCGTGTACACCGGATGGCACGAGGTCAGCGTGAGTTGGGCCACCGTCGGGTCTGACGTGGTGACGACGAAGTATCCGTCTGGGCCGACGATCTCGGTCGAGGACACCTCGTACACGAAGCGACCGCCGGTGAACATCGTGACGATGATCTGGTCGCCGGGCGCCAGCTCGTCGATGTGACGGAAGGGTTCGCCGAACGTCGTGCGGTGGCCGGCGATGGAGGAGTTGCCGAGCTGCCCGGGCAACGGGGTCTCGGGATAGTGGCCGGGGCCCTTCTTGAGATCTTCGAGCGACACGCCGGGCACGACGTACAGGGCGTCGCCGCCCTCCTTGCCGATCTTGGGGATCTCGAGCTTGGCCAGCACCTGGCCCGGCTCGATCGAGGGGATGTCCTGCTCGACGGGTGCCGGCGCCGTCGTCGGGAACGCCGAGCCCGGTGGTGACGACGTGGCCACCGGGCCGGGCTCGATGCTCTCGGTCGGTTGCGGCGAAGCGGTCGACGCCGGCACGGTGGCGGTCGGCGGCGCGGTCGTTGCGACACTCGTTGGAGACGCGGTCGAGGTCTGTGTCTCGGCGAAGAGCTCCTCGAACTCGTTCTCCAGCTTGTTCTGCGCCCTCGCCGTCTCGATGCCCGTGCCCCACAGCTGATAGGCGACGAACCCGAACATCAGCAGCCCGATCGTGATCAGGATCTTGCCGAGCCCGCCCACGTAGAAGCGCCAATCGTGCGGCTCGGGCGGGCGGTCCCACTTGCTGACCCGCTTCCGTTTCGGTGGCTCGTCGGCCGGCGTCTCGGAATCGGGCCCGACGTCCGCACCGTCGACCGGCCCCGCCAGCTGGTTGGTCACGCCCGGAGACGCTACTGGCGTGGCTGCTACGCGACTCGCCAGACCGTCGCTGCCGTAGCGTGTCGAGTCGGCATGGACGCCGAACCGCTCACTCCGCGCGATCCTGCCGTCCGGCTCGAGGACGCGGTCGCGGTAATCGGGCGGTTCCCAGCTCTGGCGGGCGCCACGCTTCTGGTCGACACCGGAGAGATCGTGCTCTTGCAAGGGCCCAACGGGGCCGGCAAGACCAGCCTCCTCCGGCTCTGCGCGGGGCTGCTGCCACTCGTTCGGGGATCCGGGCACGTGCTCGGGCTCGACCTCGCCACCCAGCGAGATGCGATTCGTCCTCGGGTCGGGGTGCTCGGTCATCACAATGGGCTATACCGCGATTTGACCGTCACCGAAAATATTCAATTCTGGGGCGCGACCGTCAATGCGTCCGACGAGGAGGTGTCGGCGGCGATGAAGCGGCTCGGCGTCGACGGTCGCCTGCAGGACGTGCTCGTCGGAAAGCTCTCCGCCGGTCAGGCCCGGCGCACCGCGCTCGCTTGCCTCGTCGCTCGCCGCGCCGAGCTGTGGCTGCTCGACGAGCCTCATGCGGGGCTCGATGCCGAGGGCCGTGACGAGCTCGACGCGCTGCTGCGACAGGCGGTCGCTTCCGGAGCAACTGTGATCGTCGCCAGCCACGAGCGCGAGCGCGCAGGTGCCCTCGCCGATCGCGTCGTCGAGGTCGTGGCGGGCCAGATCCGGGAGCGCCACGCATGAACCGTTGGCGGATCGCCCGGCTGGTGGCCGGCAAGGACCTGCGCATCGAGCGCCGCAGCCGCGTGGTGGTCAACCAGGTGCTTCCGTTCGCAGCCGTCACGATGCTGATGTTCGCGTTCGCGCTCGACGCCACGAACGTGCTCGAACGTGTCGCCCCCGGCCTGGTGTGGCTGGCCACGTTGTTCAGCCTGCTCGTGCTCGTCCAGCGGGCGTTCGCGATCGAGGCCGACGACGGCGCCCTGGACGCGCTTCGCGTGGCGGGTGTCGATCCGGTCGCCATCTACTGGGGCAAGTCGATGGCGCTGGCCGCCCAGCTGGCCGTCCTCGAGCTGTTGCTGCTGGTCGCCGCCGTGCTGCTGTACGGGGCCGACGTGCCCGCCGGCGGGCTGGCGCTGCTGGCGGTGACGCTCGTCCTCGCGACGGCTGGTCTGGCATGCGTCGGTACGCTGTACGGCGGCCTCACCGCAGGGTTCACGGGTCGCGAGACGCTGCTCCCGTTGCTCGTGCTCCCGGTGGTGGCACCAGTCCTGATCGGAGCTACCCGAGCCGTCGAATCGGCGCTCGGCACCGACGGGGCGGCGCTCTCGGAGGGCTGGCCGTGGGTCGGCCTGCTCGCCGTGTTCGCCGTCGCCTTCGGTGTCGGCGGAGCCTTGGCGTTCGGACCTTTGATCGAGGAAGCTACGTGAACTTCATGGTCAGCCCCCCACTCGCACCCGAACCAACCGCCTCCCGCTCGGCGGGCACCGGCACCCACGCCACACGCGTGCTCGGCGTCGCCACGCTCGTGATGATCGGTTGGACGGCGGCCTTCGGCTTGCTGTTCTCACCGGCCGACCGCAACCAGGGCGACTCCGTGCGAATCATGTACGTGCACGTCCCGACCGTGTGGACGGCGTACCTCGCGTTCAGCGTCACCGCGGTGTGCTCGGCGTTGTACGTGTTCCGCAAGAAGCACTCGCTCGGGTTCGACCGAGTAGCGGGGGCGAGCGCCGAGATCGGCGTCGTGTTCATGGCCCTCACGCTCGTCACCGGCATGCTGTGGGGGCGCCTGACGTGGGGCGTCTACTGGGAGTGGGACGCCCGGCTCACCACCACCGCGCTGCTGTTCGTGAGCTACATCGGCTACCTCGCCGTCCGCGGGCTAGGCGGCACGCACCATCAGCGCGCCAAGCGCAGTGCCGTGGTCGGCCTGTTGATCGTGCTCGAGATCCCGCTCGTGCACTGGTCGGTCAAGTTGTGGCGCAGCCTCCACCAGGAGGCGTCGGTGCTCGACACCGACGGCGACATCGACCTCGACGGCCTGATGCTGTTCAGTCTGTTCGTCGGACTCATCGCCTTCACGCTGCTCTACGTGTGGCTGCTGCTGCACCGCACGCGCGCGATGGCGATGGAGGATCTGCTGGAGGACCAGGGGCTCGACGAAGCGCTCGCGGCAAGGCGGGCCGAGGCGGTGCTGTCCTGATGGGAGCGATGTTGGCGATGGAGGATGCCGGCTTCGTGATCGGCAGCTACGTCATCACGTTTGCCGTCGTCGGCGCACTGTCCGTGCGCATCATGCGTCGCGGCCGCCAGCTCGCCCAGCGCGTCGACGACGCCGACAAGTACTGGACCTGAGCCCCCCATGACCGATCTGTCGCCCCGCACCCGGCCCGACGACGTCGCTCCTCGCGCCAAATCGCGCCGGCGGTGGCTGTCGATCGTCGTGCTCTGCGTCGTGCTCCTCGCCGGTGGTGTCATCGTCACCCAGTTCCTGCGGTCGGCGGTCGACTACTACTGCAACGTCGACGAGGTCGGCCGGCGTTCAGGCTGCGATGCCGATCGGCGCCTGCGGCTGCAGGGCGTCGTCCAGCAAGGATCGGTCGTGCACGACGGCGGTGACACCGGCTTCGTGATCGCCTTCAACGGCGCCAGCGTGCCGGTCAGCTACGACGGTGAGCCGGGCGGGATCTTCAAGGAGTGCATCCCGGTCGTCGTCCATGGCAAGTTCGCGTCGGCGTCGCGCGTCTTCGAAGGCGACCGGGTCGAGGTCAAGCACTCCGACGAGTACGTGGCGGTCAACGACGATCGGCTGGCGGAGGTCGAGGACTTGTCCGCCGCCTGCGACGCGGCGGGGTCCTGATCCACGATGCTGGCGGTCAGTCTGAACGGAGCGCTCGGTAACGCCGGCCTGCTGCTCGTGTTGTGCGCGTCGTGCATCGGTGCGCTCTCGACCGGGCTGGCGATCGTCAGCGGCAACCGCCGCGCCGTGCGCCAGGGTCCGCTGTACGCGGGGCTGATCGCCGCCGGTGCGCTGCTCGCGGTGTTCTCGATGCAACGCGCCCTCCAGCAGCGCGACTATTCGCTCAAGTACATCCAACAGGTCGGCTCGTCGTCGACGCCGACGCTCTACAACGTCGCCGCCATGTGGAGTGCACTCGAGGGTTCGATCCTGCTGTGGGTCGTCGTGCTGTCGGGGTTCACTGCCGCCGTGGCGTGGCGGTTCCGCAAGCGGCTCGACGACATGCTCGTCGGCTGGGCACTGGTCGTGATGTTCGTGGTGTCCGCCTTCTTCGCGCTCGTTGCCTTCGGGCCCGCCAACCCGTTCGCCTCCGGTGCGGCGGTGCCGGTCGGCTTCGACGGACCCGGCCCCAACCCCCTGCTGCAGAACCACCTCCTCGTGCTGTTCCACCCGCCCATCCTGTACCTCGGGTACGTCGGCTTCACCGTGCCGTTCGCGTTCGCGA
>DASQTR010000014.1:0-6930 GCA_035641795.1 Ilumatobacter sp. | reverse complement strand
CCTCAGCGATGATCTTCGCGAGGCCATCCGTTTCGCCGAGGATCTGTGCCCGCGAGTTCGATCGGAACGGATGCTTGGCGACGACCACCTCATGGCCAGCCGCTTTGGCCTCCTCCTCGCCAGGGCCGGCCCACGCCACTTCCGGGTGGCAGTAGATCGCCCACGGGACGCGGTCGTACATGACCGGCATCGGGTCCTCGCCGAGGATCTGCTTCACGACGAGGATCGCCTCGGCGTAGCCGACGTGGGCGAGCTGCGGGGTGTCGATCAGGTCGCCGACCGCGTACACGCCCGGCTCGCCGGTGCGGCAGAACTCGTCGACGTCGACGAACCCGCGGTCGGTGACCTTCACAGCCGTTTCCCCGAGGCCGAGCTGGTCGGCGTACGGGCGGCGGCCGACCGACACGATGCACGCATCGACCTCGACCGATTCACCCTCGCCGAAGTTGACCGTGGTCGCGCCGGAACCGTTGGGTGTGTGTCCGGTGACCTTGACCCCGGTACGGATGTCGATCTGCTTCTTCTTGAAGCTGCGCACGACCACGTTGGCGACGTCGGCGTCGAGACCGGGCAGGATCTTGGGAAGGAACTCGAGGATCGTGACCTTGGCACCGAGGTCGGCGAACGTCGACGCGAACTCGCACCCGATGGCGCCGCCGCCAATGACCGCCACCCGATCTGGGACGTGATCGAGGTCGAGGACCTCGTCGCTCGTCATGATCGGTCCACCGCGCTCGAAGTTGGGGATCAGCCGCGGCACCGACCCTGTGGCGAGCAGCACGTTGTCCCCGCTGATCGTCGCCGTCGCGTCCGCGGATGCGATCGAGACCGTGTGATCGGCACCCAACGATCCGACGCCGTTGAAGACCTCGACCTTGCGGCCCTTGCACATCGCCGCGATCCCTCCGACGAGTCCGGCGACGATCTTCTGCTTGCGGGCTTGCGTCACGGCGAAGTTCACTGACGGCGCACTGGAGTCGATCCCGAACTCGGCCGCGTGCTCGACGTGGCGCTTGACGGCGGCCGTCTCGAGGAACGCCTTGGCGGGGATGCACCCGCGATTGAGGCAGGTGCCCCCCAGTGCGTCCTTCTCGATCATCGCCACCTTGAGGCCGGCGGAGGCGCCGTACAACGCTGCCGAGTAACCGCCCGGACCGCCACCGATCACCACCAGATCGAACGAATCACTCACAGTGAGAACCGTAGCGGAGGTATCCGCCGATCGGCATCGGAGTCAACCGAGCACCCACCGTGCACGGTCGTCGCCACGCTCGTAGAAGAGCACGCGGGAGCCGTCGCCAGAGCCGGAGACATCGAAGCGGATCGTGCAGCGCTGGTGCTCATTCGTCGTCACGGTGCAGGCGCCCGCGTCAGACGTCACCTCCGGCGCTGCGGCGCGCCCGGAGGCGATCAACCGGAAGCCGTTCGCTCCGTCGGCATCCGCAACGCCGCCGATCGTCACGGCGACGTCGAGCACACCGTCCTGCTCGACTGCCTTGTCGACGACGACGCGCATGTCGCCGACGTCGGTTGCCACGCCGAGCGGCACCGGCGGTGCGGCGTCTGCCTGCCTGCTGAGCTGGACCAGGAAGACTGCACCGGCGGCCATGATCGTCACGCCGCAAGCCAGTGCGAGCAGCAGCAGCGTCCGAGTCTTCATCGCGCCTCAAGGCTATGGAGGCAATGGGTCAGGCGGTGCTGGCAGCGTCGAGGCAGGCGTAGTAGCGCTCGTCGTACTCGGGCTCGTCGAACACGTTGTACCAGTTGCGACCCTCGAAGCACTCGAGATGGGCGATCTCGGTGGGAAGTTCGTACTCGTCGATCGTGCCCGCCGCCACCAACGCCAGGAAGCACGGCCGAGCGGCCTCGACCGCCGCAACGAAGTCGGCGTCGCTCATCGAGTACAGATGGCTACCCCAGCTGACCTCCGCGTATCCGCACTCGGGAAAGCGCAGCGCGATCGGCATCAAGGTCGGGTCGAGCTCGCCCGTCGTGACGTATTCCTGGAAGCACGCGGTGGCGTCGGCGGCGTTGAGCTCGCTGTAGCAACGCTCCCAACCGCTGGCCTCGGCGGATTCGTCGGAGACCTCATCGTACGGATCGTCGTAATACGGGTCGTCGAGCGACAGCGAATCATCGGCGGAGTACTCGTCGAACGCACCGGATGTGAGGTCGTCCGGATACTCCTCGTACTCCGCGTAGCCGCCGAAGACCTGACCGAAGACCTCGTTGGCGGCGGGTTCCGCGAGCGCGATCAGCTCGTCCAGCTCCTGGCGGTCGAGCGCACGCAGCACCGCCAGGATGGCCTCGGTGTAAGTGGCCGTCGGACTGACGAACCACGCACCGTCGAACTCGCGCATCTCGACGCCGATCGGTTCGATGTCCGACAGCGCCTGCACGAGCGAGTCGACGAAGGCCTCGATCGCGGGCGCATCGGCGAGGAACTCCTCGACCTCGGGGATCGAGGACGTGTCACCGGCGCAGAAGTCGAACTGCTCGCCGTCGACGGTTGCGTGCGTGCAAGTGCCGTCGACACGAATCTCTGCCGAATGTGAGTCGCCAGTGAACTCGTCGACGCCCGACGCCGTGACGGTGAGGCCATCGACGACAACCGTGCGCTGCTCGCCCTCGCCCTCGACGTGGAACTGGCGATCGGTGATCGCCAGTTCGAGCGGCGCAGCGGCGATCTCCGCCTCGGCATCGTCGAGGAACAGCGGTGCGTAGCGCTGCAAGGCGGCCGCCTCACCCGGATTGAGGGCGCGGATCATGCCGGCGAGATCGAGCGACTCGACACGATCGAGCATCAGGCCGAACGCGGCCTCTGGTGATTCGGCTCCGTCGGCACCGATTCCCTCGTTCGGGATGTCGTGGTCGGTGCTTGCACGCATCTTCTCGGCGGCGGTGTAGAAGACGCTGAAGTACCAGCGCCCGTCCTGTTCGACGGCGGTCAGTGTTTCATCGAGCTCGTCGGTCGTCGTCTCCACCGTGCCCCGGATCTCTGCGACGTCGTCGGGGTCCATGTTGTCGGTGACGAGATCGCCGATCGGAAACGCGTTGCCGTCGACCGTTGCCGACACGTCGGCGCGGAGATCGACGTTGACGACGTCGGGCACGTTGGTTTCGTGGGCCGTCACCGACGTACCGGCGAGCGTGATGTCGATGCCGTCGATGTCGGCGAGGTCGGCCTCAGGCGTCAGCACATCGAGCCGCGACAGCTCGGTCACGAGGTCGATCATGGGCTGTTGGAAGAGCTCGCGTTCACCAGGTAGCAACAGGTCGATCGTGCCGAGCACGTCCTCGTTCTCGATCGCCGTGAAGAGCGCCGTGCCGAGCTCGGTCGGACTGCCGGCGCCACCCTCGGCAGCACCGGTGAACCGTGAGACGGCGAACACCCCTGCGGCGCCGACCGCGAGCACGGCAACGACCGCTCCCGCAAGCACGGCCTTCGACCGGCGCCGCCTGGGCATCTGCGCGGCATCGACGGTCTCGACCAATGGGCCTTCGGCGAGCGCGGGCCCAGTCGGTGGCTCGAGCCCCTGCCGCGCCCATGGCGACACCGGCGGAGGGGGAAGCAGGGGCGCCAACGCAGGTGGCGGCTCCGCCGTCCGCGCCGGTACGTCAGGCGGCGGTGGGCCCCCTGGTGTGGGGGGCATCCATGGGGAATCGTCCATTGCGTCCGACCATATCCAAGTGCACGAGCTCGAGTGCTCGTATTCGGGAGGGGTGTACTCCCCTTGCATCGGCTCGCGGTGGCCGCGCTTGAGGCGGCGCGTATGGTGCGGCTGTGAAGGTCGGTATCACTGGCGCCTCGGGACTGGTGGGCAGCGCACTCGCGCGGCACCTTCGCAAGGGCGGACACGACGTCGTCCCCTTCGTGCGCCGTGCACCGCGCAAGGGCGAGATCGGATGGGATCCGGAAGCGGGCGTGGTGGATACCGATCAGCTCCCCGGGCTCGACGCCGTGGTCAACCTGGCAGGGACCGGAATCGGCGAGCACCGCTGGACCGACGCGTACAAGGAACGCATCCGCAACAGCCGCGTGTGCGGCACCAACGCGATCGCCGAAGCGATGGCCTCGGGCGTCGGGCCGCGGGTGCTGCTCAACGCGTCAGCCGTCGGCTACTACGGCAACCGCGACGAGACGGTCGACGAGACGGCGCCGCCGGGCGACGATTTCCTCGCGAGCGTCGTCGTGGCGTGGGAAGCGGCGACGGAGCCGGCCGAGCAAGCCGGCGTGCGCGTCGCGCGCATGCGCACCGGCATCGTGCTGAGCGCCGACGGCGGTGCGCTCAAGCCGATGCTCCGGATCTTCAAGCTCGGCGCCGGCGGGCGCTTCGGGAGCGGACGGCAATGGATGAGCTGGATCTCGATCGATGACGTGGTGGCGGCGATCGAGCACCTGCTGTTCTCGGAGGTGCATGGACCGGTCAACCTCACAGCGCCGAACCCATGCCGCAACGCCGACTTCGCAAAGACGCTCGCATCGGTCCTGGGCAGGCCGTCGCGCGTGCCGGTTCCCGAGTTCGCACCGAAGCTGCTGCTGGGCGCCGAGCGGGCAGAGGCGCTGCTGTTCGGTGGACAACGGGTCGCACCGACCGTGCTCACGTCAGACGGTTACGAGTTCCGGCACGCGGACCTGGACCCGGCGCTGCGCGCCGTGCTCAGCCGGTAAACACCCAGTCCTGTCTACTCGGCCTTCGGCTGCACGATCTGAAGGTCGAGCTCGAGCTTGACCTTGTCGTTGAGCATCAGGCCACCGCTCTCGAGCGGGGCGTTCCACGTGATTCCCCACTCGTTGCGATTGACGGTCGCCTGGGCGTACACACCCGCGCGATTGTTGCCCCACGGATCGCCGGTGTAGCCATCGAACTCGACGTCGAACGTCACCGGCTTGGTGATGCCATTGATCGTCAGGTCGCCGGTCATCGTGTAGTCGTCGCCATCGGCGGCGAAGCCCGTCGACTCGAACGACATCTCTGGATACTGCTCGACATCGAAGAAGTCGTTCGACTTGACGAAGGCGTCGCGATCGGCATTGCCGGTGTCGACGGAGCCCGTCCGGACCACCGCCGTCACCTTGGAGTCGAGCGGATTCTCGCCGACGATCACTTCGCCGGAGAAGTCCCTGAACACTCCGTGCACCCTGGCCACCATCATGTGACGGGCCACGAAGCCGACGTGCGAATGGACCGGGTCGACGGTCCAACGACCGGGCGGAATTTCGGGCAGAGCCATGCGCACCTCCGTGCGGTGATTGCGGACGCAACGATAAGTGTGTACCTAGAATGCTCGCATGTCCAGCGACAGCGGCGCGCGAGGGCGAACAGCGGAGTGGCTGCGACCCGACGAGATGCTGGCGTGGCGAAGTTACGTCGAGACGAACGCCGACCTGATGGCTGCGCTCGAGCGTGACCTCGCTCCGACGGGCCTCGATCTCGGCGACTACCAGGTACTTGTTTTCCTCAGCGAGTCGCCGGAGCGGTCGCTGCGGATGTGCGACCTGGCGGCGATGCTCCAGCTGTCGCCGAGCGGTCTCACCCGGCGCCTCGACGGGCTCGTGCGCGCCGATCTCGTCGAGCGGCGCGGCTCGGACAGCGATCGTCGCGTGATGCTCGCCGCGCTCACGCCGAAGGGCCTGCGCGTGCTCGAGGACTCGGCGCCCGTCCACGTCGCCAGCGTGCGAACGCGCATGATCGATCTGCTCGACGAGGACGAGCTGCGGGTTGTGGCCGGCGTGTTCCAGAAGATCCGCGCCCGGCTCCAGGACGAACACGAGTGACCATTAACTGCGTTCCCCGGCCACGCAGGCCGTCGATAGCCACTCACTCGCTGGCGCTCGCTCACTCGCAATCGTCGAGTGTGTTCCAGTGACCACCCACCTGCCAATCGGCTTCGCCGCGCACGTCGCCAACATCGGCGTCAAGGACGGCAGCGACGACTTCGTGGTGCTCGCCGCAGAGCGACGCGTGCCGGCCGCGGGGGTCTTCACCCGCAGCCGGTTCGCCGGTCCCAGCGTCATGCTGAGCCGCCGGCACCTCGAGAACGGATGGGCGCAGGCGATGGTGATCGTGTCGAAGAACGCCAATGTCGCCAACGGGCAGGTGGGTTTAGACGACGCGTGCGCGCTGGTGCAGGGCGTCGCCGCCCGCCTCGGATGCGCCGCCGAGGACGTGCTCGTGGCGTCGACGGGCGTGATCGGCCGGCGTTACCCGATGGACCGCATCCGTGAGGGCATCGCAGCGGTGCCACAACGACCGTCCGGGCGGTCCGCCGACGATGCGGCACGCGGGATCATGACCACCGACACGGTTGCGAAGATCGCAGCCGCGACGGTGGGACAGGGGCCGGCGCGAGTCGTCGGAATCGCCAAGGGGGTCGGGATGATCGAACCCGACATGGCCACGATGATCGCCGTGTTGCTGACCGACGCCGAGCTCGACCCGACGCAGCTCGACCGCCAGTTCCGGGCGGCGGTCGACGACACGTTCAACTGCGTGAGCATCGACACCGACACGTCGACCAGTGACACCGCCGTGATCCTGGCCTCCGGCGCCGCCGGACCGGTCGACGGCGACGCCTTTGCGGGCGCTGTGCGCGATGTGTGTATGGCGCTGAGCAAGCAGATCGCCCGTGACGGGGAAGGCGCCGAGACGCTGATCGAGGTCACCGTCGACGAGGCGCGCGATCGAGAGCAGGCCAAGCGTGTCGCCAAGGCGATCGTCAACTCGCCGTTGGTCAAGACCGCCGTCCACGGTGCCGACCCCAACTGGGGACGCGTGGCGATGGCGGTCGGTAAGTGCAGTAACGACACCGACATCGACGCCGAACGGGTGGTGATCCGCTTCGGGACCACCGAGGTCTACCCTGAGCGCGTCGACGAGGCGGGCCTCGCCGACGTGTCCGAGTACCTCCGCGGCAGCGACGTGTTGA
>DASQTR010000013.1:0-7210 GCA_035641795.1 Ilumatobacter sp. | reverse complement strand
ATCCTCGCGGCATTTCGGTCTCCGTTCACCACGCGAAAGCTCGTGCCGCGACCCCGTTGGTTTAACCTCGGTGAATGCAGCAGCGGCAACGGGTTGCGCGCCTCTCGAAGGTCCCGCTGTTCGCGAACTGTTCCAAGCGCGAACTGGGCCGACTCGTGTCGGGAGCCCGGACGGAGACCGTCGAGGCTGGGCACACGTTGTTCGTCGAGGGAGCGCCGTCATCGAACCTCTACGTGCTCCTGACGGGATCGGCGGTCGTGAAGAAGAACGGGCGCCGGATTGGCCGTGTCGGGCCAGGCGACGTGGTCGGCGAGTTGGGCGTGATTCTCGGCGGACCGCGCACCGCAACGGTGCAGGCCGAGACACCGATCGAATGGCTCGTGCTCGATCAAAACTCGCTACGCGCGGCGATCGACGACGTCCCAGGCCTCGGCTGGCATCTCCTACATTCGGTGGCCGCCCGGCTCGACCAAGCGAGCAAGCGCGCAGGCAACAAGTACGACTACATCTGATCCGTCGCGCGAAGGTCACCGGAGACTTCCGACTGCGCCAGCGCCGACGCTCCCAGCAGGTGGCCGGCTCGCATGACGGTCACGGGACCGTCCTCGCTGACCACGATCACCGTGGCGCCCGGGTCATCGGCGCTGTAGCGGCGTGCCGAGGTGTGGCGCGTCCCCCGGAACGGGGCAATGTTCAGTTCGGCATGAGCGCTGGGGATCAGCCGCACGCCGATCGCGCACAGCGTCCCCTCGGCGTCGAACAAACTGGCCCCGTCCACCTGGGCCAGTGCATGCCGCAGTGGCGCTAGGTCGGTCGCGCGGCATATCTGGAGTGTCGGCGGCGCGGGCAAACGATGCTCGAAGCTCGACTCGAGCCGCAGGTCGGGCTGGTGCACGAGTGTGGCGCCGATGCCGCGGGCGCCGAGATCGTGCACCGCGAACTCGAGCAAAGTCTCGAGCAGCTTGGCGTCGGCGAACGGCTTGCAGGCGCTGACGAGGTCGAACCAGGCCGAGACCAGCTTCTCGCGTTGCCACGTAAGGCCGTTCCACCGCAAGACGCCGAATCCACCGACGACCCGGACGGCACCGTTCGGATGACGCTGCACGACGACGGCGCCCAACGCCTCCGCGAGCACGACGAGGTCGCGCTCGGAACCGGCGGGTCGGTCGAAGACCGCCCAGCCCTCGTCGGTCGCGTGCTCGAAGACCAACCAGCTCGACTGCCCGTCCGCGTATCGGCGGGCGGCGGCGACGTCGGTGTCGCCCACGGGTCGGAGCGCGATTCGGAGCTCGGTGCGCTCCTCCCAGAGCCGTGGATCGACGGTCGGCGACACGATCGCCCCATAGCTCGGCACTCGGCGCTCATGCACGGCGGGGCGCAGGGCGTAGTCGATCTCAGTGAGCGCAAGCGCGTGCCACGGCTCTGATCCGTCCAGATCGAGACCCACCTCCGCGAGCTCCTCCTGAAGCCGGCGAAGTTGTTGCGGAGAGGGGGACCGCATGAGAGCCACGTGCCAAGGCTACGAACCGAACCAGATTCGAAGCGCGCAACTAAAGGTTGCGCGATCGCGCTTCGTTCATGTAGGTTGGCACGCAACCAAAGGTTGCAGGAGGATGATTATGAAGTCCGGAGACACGAAGTTCGGAGAGATGGAGTTCGGAACCATCGAGCGCGAGATCTACGTCGAGGCGTCCCCCGAGGTCGTCTTCGAAGTGGTGAGCAGCCCGGACCACCTGAAGCAATGGTGGCCGGACGACGCCCGCTACCAGCCGACTCCCGGCTCGACCGGCGAGATCGTCTTCGGCGACCGTGACGCCGGCGGGGCAGTCGTGGCGTTCACCGTCGTCGAGGCTCGGCCGCCACAGACGTTCTCATTCCGATGGACACACCCGCCGGACGAGGCGGCGAGGGAGGGCAACTCGCTGTTCGTCACCTTCGACCTCACCCCGTCGCGTGGCGGCACGCTGCTCAGGATGACCGAAACCGGCTTCCGCGAGATGGGCTGGGAGTCCGCCGTCCTGGAGCAGCAATACGGTGAGCACACCACCGGCTGGGACTTCTACCTGCCCCGGCTGGAACGCTACGTCGCCACACTGGAGACACGGCCGTGACCACCGTCGTGGCCGACAGGATCGACGACGGACTCTGGTCGGCCATCGGTGATCCGACGCGGCGCCGGATGCTCGACTTGTTGCTCGACGGCGACGGCACCGCGACGACGCTCAGCCGGCAACTTCCGGTCACCCGGCAGGCGGTGGCCAAGCACCTCGGGGTCCTCGACCGCGTCGGCCTCGTCCGGGCGACGCACGCATCCCGGGAGAAGCGGTACCGGGTCGACGAGCGGCAACTCTCGCAAGCCGTGGCCCAACTGTCGTCGGTCGGATCGGCGTGGGATGCCCGCCTGCAGCGCATCAAGCGGATCGCCGAGGCGATCCAGCGCGACCAAGACAACTGACAACGAGACAAACGAGACCAAGGAGAAAACGAGATGGTGGACATTCTGCACAGGGTCGGTATCAAGACGCCGACTCCGGCAAAGGTGTACGACGCGCTCACGACAGTCGACGGCCTCGCCGGCTGGTGGACCCACGACACGCGCGGGAGTGGCGACGTCGGCGGCGTGCTCGAGTTCAGGTTCCTGCCGGGTGGGTTCAACATGGAGGTCCTTGATCTGGTGCCGTGCGAGCGCGTGGAATGGCAGGTGATCGAAGGTCCTGAGGAGTGGATCGGCACCACGATCAACTGGGATCTCCGCCAAGAGGGCGATTACACGATCGTGCTGTTCAAGCACGAGGGCTGGAAGGAACCGGTCGAGTTCATGAACCACTGCAGCACGAAGTGGGGCTCGTACCTCATGAGCCTGAAGTCGCTGGTTGAGACGGGCCAGGGCGCGCCATCGCCGCACGATGTGCAGATCAGCGACTGGCACTGACTCGGGTTGGCGACGGGCGCGCCTACCCTTGGAGGGGTGCGATTCCGTCTAAGCGAGTGGGACGTGCCGATGCCTGATGCGTTGGTGGCGTACTGGACGGCGTGGAACGAGCCGGTCCTCGAGCAGATTCGACCTCATCTCCTCAGCGCCGTGACGAGTGACGTCGAGTGGAACGATCCCCGCGACTCGTTCGTCGGCATCGATGAGCTCGAGCAGGCGATGCGACGGCTGCGCACGAGCAAGCCTGACTACGCGTTCGTGATCGCGTCGGAGATCGACCACCATCATCACCGGCTCCGATACCGGTGGGACATGATGCGCAACGGCCGCACCTTGATGGAAGGGCTGGACGTCGTCACCCTGGACCGGTCGTCGGGCCTCATCGCTCGAGTGGACGGCTTCTTCGGCCATCCCACGCCCATCGACGACGGCAAGAGTGGAGTCCCGAGCCAGCTTCGCGGCGAACCGCTCACCGCCTGACCAGGCCTCGCCGCTCGCTACGCACTGCGGAGTGCCTCGACGGGCTCGAGGCGGGCGGCGCGGATGGCCGGATAGAGGCCGGCAACCAAGCCCACCAGGGCGCCGAGGAAAGGTGCCGCGAGCGGCATCCACGGATCGAGCACGGGGGTCCATTCCTTGGCCGCCGACACGGCGACCACGATGATCAAGCCGATGCTGGCGCCGATCACACCGCCGACGAGGCCGATCACCGCGGACTCGCCGAGGAACTGCACAGCGATGTGCCTTCGCCGTGCGCCGACGGCCCGTCGCAACCCGATCTCGCCGGTGCGCTCCATCACCGTGACAAGCGTGACGTTGGCGATGCCGATCGCGCCGACCACGAGGGACACGATCGCCAGCAGCAGGAACAGACTGTCGACATCGCCGGCGACGCGGTCCCGCGCTCCTTTCGGTAAGGCCGGTGCCGCTGCCGCCAGGTTGTCCGGTGCGTTGGGTGCCAGCGCGATCGGACCCTGTACCGCGATCAACTCGCCGGCGCCCATCTCCACCTCGACCACGACCCGCTCGGGTCGGTCGACGCCGAACCGGTCGGCTGCCGTCCTACTCGTGATGATCGCGGCACCGACGAAGCCGCGGTCGCGCAGCGCCTCGTCGACGATGCCGATCACGGTGAAGTACTGCTCGCCGATGTAGAGGCCGGGCTGCACCTCGAGTCGATTGATCCCGAGCTCGGCCGCCAGGTCGGCACCGATGACGACGACGGGATCGCCGCGCGACACGTGCCCCGAATCGAACCAACGCCCGACGGCGATGTGACCGCGCACTGCATCGAGCAGGCCCGCGGACGCGGCGAGCACAGGTGCAACGTGTTCGTACTCGCCGGTCACGTCGACGACGGGCACAGTCCGTATCGGCCCCGGGTTCACGACGTCGGCCACGGCACCAGACGCCACGACGCCGTTCAGCCGATCGAGTCGCACCTCGACGTCCCAGGGAAGTACCGCCGGCGTGCCACCGCGCCCGTTGCTGCGGCCCGTGATCATCACTTGCGTCGCCGACAGCTCGTCGAACTGATCCACGATCTGGCTGCCCGCGGTCCGCGACAGCCCCACCGTCGCGATCAGCGACGCCAACCCGAGCACCGTGCCCAGCGTGGTGAGCATCGATCGCACTGGCCGGGCGAACAGACCGGCGAGCATCTCGTCGACGAGGTCGCCGATGCGTAGGCGGCTGCGCCCGCGGCGCCGGTCGCCGACCGCGGCCGTCATGCCGGTCCCGCGGCGTGCGCCGACTCGGCAGCGGTCAGGCGGCCGTCGACGATCCGCACCTGGCGGTCGGCCCGCGTCGCGACGTCGTGATCGTGCGTGATCACACACATCGTCAGCCCGCTCGCCACCAGGTCGTCAAAAAGATCGAGCAACGATGCCGTGCTCGCCGAGTCGAGGTTGCCGGTGGGCTCGTCGCACAACATGATCGACGGCTGCACCGCCAAGGCGCGGGCCACTGCTACGCGTTGACGCTCGCCGCCCGACAGGCGATCGGGGCGGAATGTCGCCCGGTGCAGCAAGCCGACCCGCTCGAGCGCAGCGATCGCGCGGCGGCGTCGCTCCCGCTTCGCCAGCCCTTGGTACATGCCGCCGAACATCACGTTCTCGAGCGCCGTGCGGTGGGCGAGCAGATGGAACGACTGGAACACGAAGCCGAGCCGAGCGGCGCGCAGCCACGCCCGCTCGCGTTCGGAGAGCCCCGCCACGTCGCGGCCGTCGAGTTCGTACACGCCGGCGCTGGGACGGTCGAGCAGGCCGAGCACGTTGAGCAACGTCGATTTGCCGGAACCCGACGGCCCGATTATCGCCACGTACTCGCCGGCCTCTATCGCCAGGTCGAGGCGGCGCAGAGCCCGAACCGGCGGCGTGCCTGGAAAGACCCGCTCGACCCCGCGCAGCTCGATGATCGCCACGCTCAGCTGCCGAGCTCGGGGAACTGGCTCACGAGCTGGTCGACGAGTTCCTGTTCCTGCTGGCGGGTGAACTCGGCATAGCCGATCTCGTCCTGGCACGCTTGATCGGCCTTCCAGAGGTCGTGCTCCATGGCTGTCAGGTCGTCGATCTGCGCGCCCGTCAACTCGGGAAGCCCGGCGGCAGGTCCGACGACGACGTACCCGGCGCCGTTCTCGTCGACGGACGCCGACAGCACGTTGTCACCGCTGTTGAAGTACTCGTCCATCTCGGCTTGGTTTGCAACGGGCACGATCTCGGCACCGAGCGCCTCGTACTTCACGGACTCCATGATCTGGTAGCCATCGAAGATGTTCTTCAGGGTCGTGTCGATGCCGTGTTCGTCCAGCTTGGGCTGGAAGCATTCCGACCACTCCGCCACCAGCGCGTCGAGCCGCGGGTCGTGCTGCTGGGACTGGAAGAAGTCTTCGAGCATCCGCTGCACTTCCGGGTCGGAGGCCGCATCGTCGCCAACGACCTCGGCCCGCGCTCGGCCGTCGCAACCTTGCTGCTCGAGCGGCGGCGCCACTGCCATCGACGCTTCCGTGGCGTCGTCAGCCGCCACCGTCGCCGACGGCCCGCCTCCTTCCCAAATGCGAGGATCGCCGTGCAGAGCGGTGTTGTACGCCTCCTGCTCGGCCGGGCCGAGGCTGTTGACGTACTCCATGTTCGGATCCTCGACGGCAATCCCGGGGTCGCCCTCGCCGTTGCCGAGCTCGTAGGTCTCGTAGTTGTACATGACCCCGTAGCCGTACTTCTCGCCGAATGCCTTCGGGTCGGACATGTCGACATCGCTCTCCGGCATCTGCGCCGACCAGTCGACCGGCGTGTACTCGAAGCCCTCCGCCTTCATGCATTCGGCGATCTGCTCCTGGATCTCGAGCTCCTGACGGCGTTGCTCGACGGGATCGCTGACCCAGCCCATCAGTTCGGCGAGCGGACTCGCCGCCGCCCGGTCGCCGTCGTCTCCGTCGTCTCCGTCGTCCTCTCCTTGCTCGTCGTCTTGCTCGTCGTCTTGCTCGTCGTCTTGCTCGTCTTCTCGCCCGTCCTTGCCCTCGTCACTGTCTTCGTCGTCGGCGTCCGCGGCTGCCGAACCTTCGTCGGTTGCCGCGTTCGATCCTTCGGCGTTGCCGGGCAGCAGGTGCGTATCGACCCCGATGACCACACGGTCGCCCTCCTCCAGCGCGCCGGGCTCTATCGGGTCTACCTCGGCGGTGCCATTGGCGGTGAGCCCCACCCTGACCGGCACCAGTTCGGTGACGGCTGGCGTGTCGTCCGTGGCTGGTGTGCGCTCGACCTCGACTTGGCTGGCCTCGTCGGCCCCGAGCGTGAGCGCCGCCACCGGCACGACCAGCACCTCGCCGTCGGTGGCGTCGATCGGAACGCGCACACGAGCGCCGAAGAACATGTAGTTGCCGAGCGCGGTGCCGGGTGCGGGGGCGACGACGACCTCCATCCGGCCGCTGTCGCCGCCGCCCGGCGGGGCGCCGCCCTGCTCGCCGTTGCTCGCCTGGCGTGGAGGTTGGCCCACGCTCAGAACCGTGCCTGTCGTGCTGATGCCCGCGTCGCGTATCTCGATTGCGACCTCGGCGCCGACTGCGATCAAAGGGGCGTCCGCCCTCGCGATGCGAGCGCGCACCAAGGTGTCGGTGGTTGCGAGCATGCCGACCGGACCGTCGACCGTCGAGCCGAGCGCCAGATAGGTCTCGGTGAGGGTCGCCGGGAGCACAGGCGCGAACACGATCTCCCCCGGAGAGATGCGTGTGCCACCCGAGGCCTCGAGCTCGGCGAGCTCGGCGTGCGCGGTGGCCAGAGCGGC
>DASQTR010000012.1:0-2848 GCA_035641795.1 Ilumatobacter sp. | reverse complement strand
TGGGTACTCGATGTCGCCGATGTCGGCTGCGAACGCACGCCGGTAGTCCTCTCGGTAGAGCAGCCGCTCGATCTTGCGTTGCGTCGACTCGTCGATGTCGCGCCCGTCGGCGTCGAAGAAGCGGATCTCGACGGCGTCGGGGTCGCCGGGCGCGAGCCGAACGGTGATGCCGCCGCGCGCCTTGCCGTTGCGGACCTGGAACCGTGTGAGCGGCACCGTGGCGAGCTCGACGTCCTCGACGTTGACCCCGGCGAGGTTCACCCCGCCGATGACGGCGCGCTTCAGCGCCCGTGCGACGCGGCTCGTGTCGCGGCTGGTGGTGACGGTGGCGCCCTTCTTCAGCGCGGTGCCGTACGCCATCGCGACCCGGATCGCGACCTCCGGCGTGACGTCGACGTTGGCCAGGCCGCGGATCCCCCGCCGGCCGAAGAGGGTGCGGGCGCCGCGGCTCTCCCACACGATCGACGAGTTCACGATGGCGCCGTTCTCGACCGTCTTGAACGGGTACACCTTGACGCCGGGGTTGATGACGGCTTGCTCGCCGACGAAGCACTCGTCGCCGACGACGACGCCTTCCTCGATGCGGGCGTGGGCGCGCAGGTCGGTCGACCGGCCGATCACACAACCGCGCAAGCGGGCGCTGGGCCCGACGTAGACGTGGTCGTGACACACCGCGCGCTCGACGAACGCATCCGCCTTCACCACGACGTCGGTGCCGAGCACGGTGTACTCGCGCAGGTGCGCACCGGCCTCGATCCGGCAGTTGTCGCCGATCACGACCGGTCCCTCGATCCGGGCCGTGGGATCCACGTCGGCGCCCTCGCCGAGCCAGATCCCCTCCCCGATCCGGAACCCCTCGATGTCCACGTGGACGCGCCGGTCGAGGACGTCCTGGTGGGCTCGCAGGTATGCCTCGAGCGTCCCGACGTCCTCCCAGTAGCCGTCCACGACCGTGCCGATGAGCGGCAGCTTCTTCTCGAGCACCGCCGGGAAGACGTCGCCGGCGAAATCGACGACCTCGTCGGCGCGGATGTAGTCGAAGATGCCGGGCTCCATGACGTAGATGCCGGTGTTGGCGGTGTCGGAGAACACCTCTCCCCAGCTCGGCTTCTCGAGGAAACGCTCGATGGTGCCGTCGGGGCGAGTGATCACGATGGCGAACTCGAGCGGGTTCTCGACCCGTTTGAGCGCGATCGACGCCAGCGCGCCGGCGTCCTGATGCGCCTTGACGATCGCGCCGAGGTCGATGTCGGTGAGGACGTCACCCGAGATCACGAGGAACGTGTCGTCGAGCTCCTCCGACGCGTTGAGGACGGACCCGGCCGTCCCGAGCGGCGTCTCTTCGGTGGCGTAGCGCATCCGCACCCCGAAGTCGGACCCGTCGCCGAAGTAGTCGCGGATCTGGTTGGCGAGGAACGCGACGGTGACGACGACGTCGTCGAAGCCGTGGTTGGCGAGGAGCCGCACCACGTGCTCCAGCATCGGCCGGTTGGCGAGGGGCATCATCGGCTTGGGCTGGTTGCTCGTCAGCGGCCGCAGCCTCGTGCCCTCTCCCCCGGCCAGGATCACCGCTTTCACGCCACCATCCTCTCGTCGTGCGACGCCCTCCCTTCCCGCAGGGCTGCCCGGGCCTGCGGGATGTACGCGAGTGCCGCGTAGTAGCTCAGCAGGAGGCCGCCGATCGTGAACACCCACGTCACGACGAGTAGCGCCACCCGGATCTCCGACACCGCGTCGGCAAGCAAGAACCCGGGGAGGGCGAACATGAGCGCCAGTGTTCCTGCCTTCCCGGACCACCGCACGTCCATGCGGCGGGCTCCGACCGCCGCCAGCGCGAGCACCGCCACCGAGATCACCGCTTCACGGGCGAGCACCACGATGCCGACCCACAGCGGCAGGCTGCCGTCGACGAGGAGGGCGAGCCCGGCGAACACGAGCAGCACGCGGTCGGCAGTGGGATCGAGGACCTTGCCGACCTCGCTGGCCTGGTCGAAGTGTCGGGCGATCCAGCCGTCGACCCAGTCAGTCGCACCCAGCACCGCGAGCAGGACCGCGGCCGCGATCTGATCCTCCCGTCCGAGGAGCAACCACAGGAACAACGGCACGCACGCCAGCCGCCCGATGGAGATGAGGTTCGGCAGCGTCAGGATGCCCTTGTCGGCAGGCTGGCGTGCGCCCTTCGCGCTCGCGGCGGTGGCGCTCACAGCAGACCAGCGTACGCGCCACCGTCGACGTGGATCGCGGCGCCGGTCAGGAACCGGGCGTGGTCCGACGACACGAACGCGGCGATCGCGCCGAAGTCATCCGCTCGACCCATCATCCCGGCGGGGATGCCGTCGGTATCGGCGTTGCCGAGCTCACGCACGCGTTCGGTGTCATGGATGCCGGGCTGGAGGGAGTTGACGGTCACCGCGTCACCGGCCACTTCACGAGCCAGAGTCTTGAGGAACCCGGTCGCGCCGGTGCGGGCGGTGTTCGAGAGGATGAGCTGCGGGATCGGTTGGCGCACCGCGATCGATGTGATCGCGACGACCCTCCCCCAGCGCTGCTGCCGCATCTCCGGGACCGCGGCGTCGCACATCGCGATCACGGACAAGCAGTTCAGCTCGAGTGCGGCGAGGTACTGGTCGACACGGATCGACGAGAAGTCGCCGGGAGGCGGCCCGCCCGCGTTCGTCACGAGGATGTCGACGCCACCAAGGGCTTCGCGGGCGGCGTCGACGAAGCCGCGGGCGCCGTTGGCGGTGGAGACGTCGGCGGTGATGGGGACGGCGCCGCGCCCGATCGTGCGGGCGGCGCCGGCGATGGCGTCGCCGTCCCGGCTGCACATCGCCACCTGCACACCCTC
>DASQTR010000011.1:0-11140 GCA_035641795.1 Ilumatobacter sp. | reverse complement strand
GAGGGATCGGTCGTGGCCGCCAAGACCGCCTACAACCTGTTCGGCGACGATGCCGACTACACGGTGATCAACGTCGCCAAGGACGAGCCGGTGTACTGGGGTGACGATGCGTTGGGCGCGGGCACGGTGTACCCGCTTGCGGTGCCATCCGCGGGCATCGTCGGAACCGGGATGGCGGCGTCGATGCCGCTTGCCGTCCGGCCCGCCGACAGCGCACCGTCAGACGACTTGCCAACCCCTGTGGACGTCGCCGCCCAGCGCGCCGAACACGTGGTCGCCGAAGCCGGTGTCCACCACGCCAAGCCAGTGGGCGAGGTCGGTGACCCCGCCGACGCGATCATTGCCGCGGCTCATGACTACAAGGCCGATGTGATCGTCGTCGGTAGCCATGAGCACGGCTGGTTGAACCGACTCTTCACGTCGTCGGTCGGCGAGAAGGTCGTCCGCAAATCGGACACACCGGTGCTCGTCGCCCGCTGATCTGGTCACGCTGACCCGAAGCAGGCCGGGGGGCCGAGTGGCCCCCCGGCCGTGCCGCGTCGAACCGCCGTGAGGTGTTTCGTGCTCGCGTCCCCCGGGGAAGCAATCGCGCGTGACGAAGCGCAACGGAAACCCCGAACAGAGCGCCGGCGAACGCAGCACCGGCGACCACGGCCAGGACCATGATCCGAAGAAAATGCTGAGCATCTATCTCGACGATCACTGGGCGGGGGCGGGCGCCGGTTTGTCGCTCGCGAAGCGGCTCGCCGCCGAGAACGAGGGCACGCAGTGGTATGCAGAGATCCGCCGGGTCGCGGACGCGATAGACGAGGACCAACGCACGCTCGGCCGGCTGCGCGAGACGTATGCCGGCGGCGGCTTCTCGGTGAAGCGCATGCTGGCCCAGGGAGCCGAGCGCGTCGGCAGGCTCAAGCTCAACGGATCGCTGGTCGGCTATACGCCGTTGGCGCGAGTGCTGGAACTCGAGGCGCTGATCGCCGGCGTCAAGAGCAAGCGCCTCTTGTGGCGCAGCCTGCGTCGCACCGACGTCGCGCAGAACGTCGATCTCGACTACATGGAAAGCCGCGCCAAGGAGCAGATCGACACGCTGATATCCATCCACAAGGAGGCTTCGGCGATCGCCTTCGCGGAGCGCGAGCCAGCACTGCGCGTCTGAATCGCGCGCCGCCGAACGCGCTGCCGCGAGTGGGTGGTGCTAGGAACTCGGCGTGACCTCTCTGGCCGACGAAACGCAATGGCTCGACGCCACCGCCCAGGCCGAGCTGGTGGAGCGCGGCGACGTGAAGCCGATCGAACTCACCGAAGCCGCGATCGAGCGCATCGAGCGTCTCGACGGCGATCTCAACGCAGTCGTGATGCGATGGTTCGCGCATGCCCGCGACGTCGCCAACAGTGGCGACCTGCCCGAGGGTCCGTTCCGCGGCGTGCCGTTCCTCCTCAAGGATCTCTCCGCGCACTATGCCGGACAACCGCTGACGAACGGCAACGTCGCGCTACGCGAAGCGCAGCCGGTCTCACAGCGTGACACGACGCTCGTCTCCCGCTTCCGTGCCGCCGGACTCGTCACACTGGGCCGCACGAACAGCCCTGAGCTCGGCAGCGTGCCGGTCACCGAGCCGATTGCCTACGGTCCCACACGCAACCCGTGGAACACGGAGCGCGTGCCTGGCGGGTCGAGCGGCGGCGCGGCGGCGGCGGTGGCGTCGGGCATGGTGCCGATCGCGCACGCCTCCGATGGCGGCGGTTCCATCCGGATCCCTGCCTCGTGCTGCGGTCTGGTCGGCCTCAAGACATCGCAGGGCCGGATCACGCTCGGGCCGTTCCGCACCGAGAGTGGCCTGAGTGTCGAGCTCTGCGTCAGCCGCACCGTGCGCGATACCGCGCGCCTGCTCGACGCCGTGCACGGTCCCGGCGTCGGCGACACGGTGATCGCCCCCGCACCGGCGAGGCCGTACGTCGACGACCTCGGTGCCGATCCGGGCCGCTTGCGCATCGGCCTGCTCGACCACCACCCGCGGGAGAACGGCACGCTCCATCCAGACTGCGTGACCGCGGTGCAGCGAGCTGCGGCACTGCTGGAGTCCCTCGGGCATGTCGTAGCGCCCGGATTCCCTGTGCCGCTCTCGGACGAGGCGCTGACCCGCCGGTTCATGGCGCTCTGGGCCACGCTCGCCGCGACCGGCATCGAGGGCTACGGCTCGATGCTCGGACGGCCGCTGGCCGAGAGCGATGTCGAACCGGTCAACTGGGCGCAGGCCGAGCATGCTCGCAAAGTGTCGGGCGTCGATTACGCCAACGCCCTGACGGCGACAGCCGAGTTCAGGCGGGCGATCCAGCAGTGGTGGCACGACGGATGGGATCTGTTGCTGACACCGACCCTCGGCGAGCCGCCGCTGAGGATCGGTGAGCTCGCCGCCGCGGAGGGTGATCCGCTGCGAGGGATGCGGCGCGCCACCGCATTCGTGCCGTTCACGCCGCCCTTCAACGTCAGCGGCCAACCGGCGATCAACGTGCCGCTGTTCTGGAACGAAGAGGGCCTGCCGATCGGCATCCAACTCGTCGCCGCCTACGGCCGGGAGGACGTCCTGATCCGGGTTGCAAGTCAGTTGGAGCAAGCGCAACCCTGGGCCGGTCGGCGGCCGGACTAGTAGCGGTGCTCGGTCGGCGCGACGCAATGCGCACCGGGGATGCTCGAGGCAAGGCCGATTTCAGGCCGCAGTTCTGAGAGGGCATGAGCCGCTAGTCGCCGACGCCGCCGCAACCCATGGCACTTATGAAGTGTCGCTGAAAGTTCTCCACTCCCTTCTCCAGCACAAGGGTCAGCGGACCAACCTTGGTGCGCCCCGGAGCAGATGATGAGCGGGACGAGACCTGCGAGCCTGAGACACAACTACCAAAGTTGACCACTCCTGGGTCCTCGGCCGAAACCGTTGCTGCTGGCAAGATCGCCGTCGCGACAGCACACGTAAGGATCGCTGCTCTGGTTTGGCGCCTCATTCTCTGAGGTTTAGCCGGGCGGTGTCGCTCGATCAACTAGTAATTTGCCGGGTCATCCGCCGGCAAGCGCACTGTCGCGTCGGCAGTGCCCCGTTGCGTTCGTCGATTGAACTCGTCCTTCGAGTCGATGTCAGCGAATCGCGCTCGAGCCGACAGTCGTGTCGCGATGGTCGTAGCGGGTGTCCCGACGCTTCAAACCGGCCAGGCCAATGAGACCCAGAAGACCGGCAAGGCCCCACAGGCCAACGTCTCCGTTGTCGTCGTCTTCCGCCGCAGCAGCGGCGTCGTCCTGCGCGTGGACCTGGTCAACGGCTGGCATCAGGGTGAGGCCTGCCGTCAAGGTGGCGGCGGCGATGAGCTTGCGCATTATTGCCTCCTTCGGTTGGTGAGCGATCGACGTCTACCCCGTCGCGGCCGTCGTAATACGACGGCTGGACGACGAACGTTTCACCGTGCGACGATTCACGACGATTGAGAAGGAGACGACATGACCACCCTGCCGAACCGTCCGAACACCGCGCTGCTGGTCATCGATGTGCAGACCGGTGTCGTGGGCGGCAATCACGAACGCGACGCGGTTGTCGCCAACGTCGCCACCCTCGTCGACAAGGCGCGCGAGCGAAATGTCCGCGTCGTGTGGGTGCAGCACAACGACGACGATCTCGAGCGGGGGAGCGACGACTGGCAGCTCGTCCCCGAGCTCAAGCGCGACGAGACCGAGCCGCTCGTCGACAAGAGCTACGGCGACTCGTTCGAGGACACCGATCTCGAGGACGTGCTGGCCGACCTGAGCGTCGGCCGGCTGATCGTCGCCGGCGCCCAGACCGACATGTGCATCCGCTCCACCCTCCACGGAGCACTCGCGCGGGGCTACGACGCAATGCTCGTCAGCGACGCCCACACGACAGAGGACCAGACGGCATGGGGGGCGCCGCCGCCCGACATGGTCATCGCGCACACCAACCTGTACTGGAAGTACCAGCGGGCGCCGGGCCGCACGGCCGGCACCGTTGAAACCAAAGACGTCGACTTCGGCGAATGAGCGCGTAGCGAATAACGCAGGCCCTCGGGCGACACCTGCGAGCGTGCGTCGACCGGCTCGGCGGGGCACACGTAATCCGGCCCCGCGCCCGGATGACACACTGATGCACGACATGACAGCCACCATCGAGCTCGCCGGACGTGGGCTGCGGATCGACGATGTCGTCGCGGTGGCGCGCCATGGCGCCGACGTCGCGCTGTCGGCGGGCGCCCGCGACGAGATGGAGCGATCGGCGTCGGTGATCGACGCCATCGTCGAAGCGGAGGCACCGGTGTACGGGGTGACGACCGGCTTCGGATCGCTCGCCAACACCGTCATCCCACCCGAGCGCACGGCCGAGATGCAGCTCGCGCTCATCCGCTCGCATGCGGCAGGGATGGGCGAACCGGTCGAGCGTGAGGTCGTGCGGGCGATGTTGCTCCTACGCGCCCGCAGCCTGGCGATGGGCCGCTCCGGGGCAAGTCCGAAGCTGGTCGACCTGCAACTGGCGATGCTGCGCAACGGCATCACGCCAATCGCTCGCGAGCACGGTTCGTTGGGTGCCAGCGGCGACCTCGCGCCGCTGGCTCATTGCGCCCTGGCGCTGGTCGGCGAGGGCGAGGTCTGGGACGCTGAGGGCGCAAAGGTCCCGTCGGCCGCGGCACTCGGCGCCGTCGGGCTCGAGCCACTCTCCTTGCGCGCCAAGGAAGGCCTCGCGCTCATCAACGGCACCGACGGAATGCTCGGAATGCTGTGCCTCGCGGTGTACGACCTGACGGCGTTGGTGGCGATCGCCGACGTCGTGGCGGCAATGTCGGTCGAGGCACTGCTCGGCACCGACCGCGCATTCGCTGACGATCTGCAGGCGCTGCGTCCCCAGATCGGTCAGGCGATCAGCGCACGCAACCTCACGCGCGTGCTCGCCGGTTCCGAGATCGTCGCCAGCCACCGTTACGGCGATTCACGGGTGCAGGACGCGTACTCGCTGCGCTGCACGCCGCAGGTGCATGGTGCCGCTCGCGACACGCTCGCCCATGCGCGCCTGATCGCCGAGCGCGAGCTCGACGCGGCCATCGACAATCCGATGATCCTTCCGGACGGCCGGGTCGAGAGCTGCGGCAACTTCCACGGCGCGCCGCTGGCGCTCGTATGCGACTTCCTGGCGATCGCCATCAGCGAGCTGGCTGCTATCGGAGAGCGGCGCACCGACCGTTTGCTCGACGCCGCCCGGTCACACGGGCTGCCGCCGTTCCTGACCACCGACGCCGGCGTCAACAGCGGCTACATGATCGCCCACTACACGCAGGCGGCGATGGCGCTCGAATGCCAGCGACTGGCCGTGCCCGCAGGCACGCAGTCGCTTCCCACGAGCGCGATGCAGGAAGACCACATCTCCAACGGCTGGGCATCCGCGCGCAAGTTGCGGCGCAGCGTCGCCAACCTCCGCAGGGTGCTCGCGGTCGAGTTGGTCTGCGCCGCGGCGGGGCTCGACCTACGCGCACCGCTGAGGCCGTCGGCCGCTACCGCCGCGGCACTGGCGGTGGTTCGCGGCGTGGTGCCCGGGCCAGGGCCCGACCGCTGGCTGTCCCCCGATCTCGAACATGCCGAGCACCTGCTCGCCGACGGCGGAGTGCTCACAGCGGTCGAAACCGCCGTCGGCGCCCTGGAGTAGAGGACATGCCCGAAAACAAGCCCGAACACGTGATGGTGCGCGCTCCGCGCGGCACCGATCTGTCGTGCCTCGGATGGCCGCAGGAAGCGGCCTACCGGATGCTGCACAACAACCTCGACCCGGAGGTCGCGGAGCGACCCGCCGATCTCGTCGTCTACGGAGGAACCGGGCGGGCGGCGCGCAGCTGGGAGGCGTTCGATGCGATGGCGCGGACGCTCACCACGCTGCGAGACGACGAGACGATGCTCGTCCAGTCGGGTAAGCCGGTCGGCGTGTTCCGCACGCACGAGTGGGCGCCGCGGGTGCTGCTCGCCAACTCCAACCTCGTGCCGGAGTGGGGCAACTGGGACGAGTTCAGGCGTCTCGAGGCGATGGGCCTCACGATGTACGGGCAGATGACGGCGGGGTCGTGGATCTACATCGGCACGCAGGGGATCTTGCAGGGCACGTACGAGTGCTTCGCGGAGATCGCACGTCGACGCTTCGGCGGCTCGCTGGCGGGCACGATCACGCTCACCGCCGGGCTGGGCGGAATGGGCGGTGCGCAGCCACTCGCGGTGACGATGAACGACGGCGTGGCGCTGTGCATCGAGGTCGACCGGGCGCGCGCCGAACGGCGCGTCGAGACGCGCTACCTCGACGAGGTCGCCGATTCGGTGGACGACGCCATCGCCCGCTGCGTGAAGGCGCGCGACGCCGGCCGGGGGCTGTCGGTCGGCCTCGTCGGCAACGCCGCGGTGCTGCTGCCGCAGCTGCTCGACCTCGACTTCCCGGCCGACATCGTCACCGACCAGACCAGCGCCCACGACCCGCTGGCGTACGTGCCGGTCGATCTCACGCCCGAAGCCACCGCGGAGATGGCGAGCACGGATCCGCACGAGCTGATCCGTCGCAGCCGCGAGAGCATGGCCGCGCACTGCCGAGCGCTGGTCGGCTTCATGGACAAGGGTGCCGAGGTGTTCGACTACGGCAACAGCCTGCGTGCCGAGGCAAAGCTCGGCGGGTTCGAGGAGGCGTTCGACTATCCCGGATTCCTGCCCGCGTACATCCGGCCGCTGTTCTGCGAGGGCAAGGGCCCGTTTCGCTGGGTCGCGCTGTCCGGCGACCCGGCCGACATCGCCGCCACCGATCGGGCAGTGATCGAGGAGTTCCCCGAAGACGAGGCGCTCCACCGCTGGATCCGCATGGCCGGCGAGCGGGTCGCCTTCCAGGGTCTTCCGGCACGGATCTGCTGGCTGGGCTACGGCGAGCGCCACCGGCTCGGGCTGCGCTTCAACGACATGGTCCGCAGCGGCGAGCTCACGGCGCCGATCGTGATCGGGCGCGACCACCTCGACTCCGGATCGGTCGCATCGCCGTACCGAGAGACGGAGGCGATGCTCGATGGGTCGGATGCGATCGCCGACTGGCCGCTCTTGAACGCGCTCGTCAACACGAGCAGCGGCGCGACCTGGATCAGCATCCATCACGGGGGCGGCGTCGGCATCGGACGCTCGATCCACGCCGGCATGGTGTGCCTCGCCGACGGCAGCGACCTCGCCGCCGAGAAACTCGCGCGAGTGCTCGTGAGCGATCCGGGCACGGGCGTGATCCGCCACGCCGACGCGGGGTACGAGCGGGCGATCGAGGTTGCGGACGAGCGCGGCGTTCGGATACCCATGAGAGAGTCATGAGCGAGACCAGCGATCCGATCGTGGGCCCACAGCTGTACGACGACTTCTGGCGCGACGGCGCAGTGTGCATCCGAGGTGCGTTCGCGAGCGACGAGATCGACCTCGCCCGTCGTGCGATCGACGCCAACCTGGCCGACCTCTCGTCGTACGCCAAGCGCGCCAGCGACGGGTCCGACGGCGCCTTCATCGAGGACTTCTGCAACTGGCAGCGGATCCCGGAACTCGAGCGGTTCGTCCGTGGCTCGGCGGCGCCGCGCATCGCCGCCGAGCTGATCGGTGGGGGCCCTGTCCGGCTGTACCACGACCACGTGCTCGTAAAGGAGCCCGGCACGCGCCAGCGCACCCCGTGGCACCAGGACATCCCGTACTACAACGTCGCCGGCCGGCTGAACGTGAGCATGTGGATCCCCGTCGATCCGGTGCCACGCGAGTCGACACTCGAGTTCGTCAAGGGCTCGCACCGCAACGGTGAAGATCAGGGCCCCTGGTACATGCCGCGCACGTTCCTCGACGGGCAGGCGAAGTGGTTCCCGGAAGGATCGCTGGCCGAGCTGCCCGACGTCGACGCCGATCCCGAGCAGTTCCCGGTGATCGGGTGGGCGCTCGAGCCGGGCGACGTCGTGTGCTTCCACATGCTCACGCTCCACGCCGCCGGTGGGGTGAGCGGCACGAACCGCCGCCGCGTGCTGTCGCTTCGTTTCCTGGGCCCCGACATGGTGCACGCCGTGCGGCCGTGGACGACCTCGCCTCCCTTCCACGGGCTCGCCGACGAGCTGGCTGACGGGGCGCCGCTCGACCACCCGCTGTTCCCGGTCGTCTGGAGCGAAGCGTGACGGTGCGCGAGATCCTGCATGTCGGCAACCCGCTGCTGCGCGACCGCTCGCGCGAGCTGACACGCGACGAGCTGCGCGCGCCCGCCACCCAACGGCTGATCGACGACCTGGTCGACACGATGCACGCCGCCAACGGCGCCGGCATCGCCGCTCCACAGATCGGCGAGTTGGTGCGCGTCGCGACGATCGAGGTGACGCACAACGCGCGCTACCCGTACAAGCCCCCGATCCCGCTGACGGTGGTCGTCAACCCTGTGATCACGCCGCTCGACGAGGAGCTGGTCGAGATCAACGAGGGCTGCCTTTCGGTGCCCGACATGCGCGGCAACGTGATGCGCCATGTCAACATTCGCGTCCGCTACTGGGACCGCAACGGCAACGAGCACGACGAGGTCAAGCGCGGCCTCACCGCCGGCACGTTCCAGCACGAGCTCGACCACCTCGACGGCGTGCTGTTCCTCGACCGGGTGCACGACTCGCACAGCCTCACCACGTGGGAGCAGTTCGAACGTTTCCACCGCGACGAGTTCGTGCGACGCATCACCGCTTTCGTCGAGCGCGTCGGGAGCTGACTCTTCCGATGGCGACCACGTCGTTCCACTGCGAGCTGGCGTGGCTGAGCGGCGAGACGCCGGCGCGCGACGTGCTCGTCGAGGCCAACCAGGGCCGGATCGTCACCGTGACGCCGGACGCGACCCCACCGCCGGACGCGACGCGACTCCACGGCATCGTGCTACCCGGGCTGGCCAACGCCCACAGCCACGCCTTCCACCGCGCCCTGCGCAGCCGCACGCAGACCGCGACCGGCACGTTCTGGACATGGCGCGAGGAGATGTACCGGTTGGCGGCAGCGCTCGACCCCGACTCGTACCACCGGCTGGCGCGGGCGACGTTCGCCGAGATGGTGCTGGCAGGCGTGACGTGCGTCGGCGAGTTCCACTACCTGCACCATGCGCCCGGCGGTGAGCGCTACGGCGACCCGAACGAACTGGGCGGGGCGATGATCGCGGCCGCCACCGAAGCAGGTCTGCGAATCACACTGCTCGACGCGTGCTACCTCGGCTCGGGCATCGATCCCGACGGGGGGCTGCGGCCGGCGGAGGGCACGCAGCTGCGGTTCAGCGACGGCACGGCCGAAGCGTGGACGCACCGCGTCGCCGCACTCCGGCCGGACGGCGCACACGCCCGAGTTGGCGCCGCGATCCATTCGGTCAGAGCCCTCGACCCCGACGCGATGTCCGACGTTGCTCGCTGGGCGGAGCAGCACGGAGCTGTGCTCCACGCCCACGTCTCTGAGCAGGTGGCCGAGAACGAGCAGTGCCACCACGCCTACAGCCGCTCGCCACTGGGTCTGCTTTGTGACCTCGGTGTGCTCACTGAGCGGTTCACCGCCGTCCATGCGACGCACGTGACCGAACACGACGTCTCGTTGCTGGCCACCGCGTCGAGCAGCGTCTGCATGTGCCCGACGACCGAGCGCGATCTCGCCGATGGCATCGGCCCGACGGCCGGGTTCCGCGACGCCGGCGTGGTGATGTGCCTGGGTTCCGACTCGCACGCCGTGATCGATCTGTTCGAGGAGGCGCGGGCGGTCGAGCTCGACGAGCGACTGGCATCGGGATTGCGGGGCACACATCGGATCGTCGATCTACTCGCCGCCGCCACCGCCAATGGCCATCGCACTCTGGGGTGGCCCGAGGCTGGCGTCATCGCGCCGGGTGCTCCGGCCGACCTCGTCGCCGTCGACCTGCGTTCGCGACGCACGGCGGGGGCAGCGAGCGGGGACGCGCTTGCCGCGGTCGTCTACGCGGCGACCGCAGGCGACGTGACCGACGTCGTCGTCAGCGGCCGGCACGTCGTGTGTGATCGCCGCCACTGCAGCATCGACGTCGCACGCGAGCTCGAGGCGTCGATCGACGCGGTGTGGCAAGCCGCGTCATGACCGTCAACTGCGTTCCCCGGCCACGCAGGCCGTTGCTGGCCACTCGCTCGCTGGCGCTCGCTCGCTCGCATACATGGAGTGTGTGCCAGTGACGTCGCTCTGCGTTCCCCGGCCACGCAGGCCGTTGCTGGCCACTCGCTCGCTAGCGCTCGCTCGCTCACAACCATCGAGTGTGGACCAGTGACCCTCGTCGTCGACAACATCGGGCTGCTCGTCACCAACAGCGAGGAGCACGGCGACGGAGCGCTCGGACTACGGCGCGACGTGGCACTCGTCGTCGAGGGTGAGACGGTGCACGCCATCGAACGGCGTGGGGCAGTCGGCGACACGCGCGTCGACGCCGCCGGCCGGTGTGTCATCCCCGGTTTCGTGGACAGCCACACCCACCTGGTGTTCGCCGGCGACCGCGGCGACGAGTTCGTGGCGCGTATGGCGGGCGCGCCGTACCAGGCGGGTGGGATCTTGACGACGGTGGCCGCCACCCGTGCCGCTTCGAACGCCGAACTGCAACGTGGGCTCGCCGCACGCCGTACCGAGGCGCGACGCAACGGCATCACCTCGATCGAGATCAAGTCGGGCTACGGGCTGACGGTCGACGACGAACGTCGCCTGCTCGAGGTCGCGGCTGGCGAGACGATCGACACGACGTTGCTCGCTGCCCACGTCGTCCCGCCGGAGTTCGCCGGGCGTGCCGACGACTACGTCGACATGATCTGCGGCGAGATGCTGGCCGCCGTCGCCGGAACGTGCCGCTGGGTGGACGCGTTCTGCGAGCAGGGAGCATTCGATGCCGACCAATGCCGGGCGGTGCTCACCGCCGCTCGCCGGCACGGCTTCGGGACGCGGCTGCACGCCAACCAGCTGGGGCACGGGCCCGGCGTCCAGCTGGCGGTCGAGCTCGGGTGCGCCTCGGCTGACCACTGCACGTATCTCAGCGACGCCGACGTCGACGCGCTGGCGGCGGGCAACACCGTGGCGACGTTCCTTCCCGCGACCGACTTC
>DASQTR010000010.1:0-3538 GCA_035641795.1 Ilumatobacter sp. | reverse complement strand
CTGATCGCCTATTCCGCCAAGTACCACGACTCGTCGTTCGGCGCGGCGATCAACCCCAGCGACTGGCTCGATCTCAAGGACGACGGTTGGCCCGGTCGTGCGGCGCTGCTGCGGCTGGGCTTCGTGCTCGGCTCCGGCTGGGTGGCGATGCGCCCGGAGCGGATCATCGACCCGGCGACGGCGATGTGGGCGTGGGCGATTCCGGGTGGGGCGCTGGTCACCGTCGCCCTAAGTCGCGTCGACGGCCCGCTGCCGTGGCTGGGCGTGGGCATCGGGTTTCTGCACGTCCTCGGCTCGGCCGTGTGGTTCGGCGGGGTGGCGCTGGTTGCCCGCGTCGTGCTCGCCGGGCCGGGCGAGGAGGACCTGTTACACGCGACCCGCGCCTTCAGCCGTATGTCGACCAAGGCGATGCTGCTCGTGATCGTCACCGGCCTGGCGCAGATGATCCGTCTCGACGGCAACCCGTTCAGCAGCAGCCACGGCCAGGTCGTGCTGCTCAAGGTGGTGGCCGTGGCGGCGATGCTGGCCGTCGGCCTCGAGGCCCGGCGCCAGGTGGGCTACCGGCTCGACCGCGCCCACGAGATGACCGTGGGGCTGGCGGACCGGTTCCGTCGTGCCTTCGGCGCCGAGGCCGCGATCGGCGTGGTGGTGCTGGCGTTCAGCGGGTGGCTGCTGTCGCTCGAGCCGTCCAAGGTCGACCAGTTCGACGACGAGGAGTACACGCGCGAGCTGGCCTTCGTCGATCCCTCGACCGGGATCGACGCGCGCGTGTTCATCGGGCCGGCGGAGGTCGGCCGCAACGGGTTCCGCATCGAGGTCAACGCGCCACAGGAGGGGATCACCAGCCTGGCGCTGCGGTTCTACCCGCCGGTCGAGAGCGGTCAGAACGTGATCCGCCAGGATCTACCCCTGACGACCGCGGGCACGCTCGTGCTGCCCACCGACAAGGGCATCCCCTTCGGCGCCGCCGGCACGTGGACGCTCGAGCTCAGCGGATCGACGGCACTCGGCACGCAACCAGGTGCACGGGCAACGTTCCTCGTCAACAGCGCCGACGGCACCGAGATCACGACGCCGGATCAGACGTCCCCGACAGTGCCGGTGCAGGTCACCGTCGTCGATCAGGCAACGACCAGCGCACCGTTCGTGACCACGACAACGCCGACACTGCCGCCGACCACGCCCGCGCCCTGAACGCTCACGTCGAGCCCGACTCGGCGAGCAGTTCGTCGAAGCTCACCGGGCTGGCTACCTCTAACTGTTCGTAGCGGCAGCTCTCCGGTGTCCGATCCGGCCGCCACCTCACGAACTGGACGCCGTGGCGGAAGCGGCCGCTCTCGAGCTGACCGAACGTGACCTCGACGACGCGCTCGACGCGGATCGGCACGAACGACAGATCCTTGTTGACGTTCCACCGGCTGAAGCCGCCCGGCATGCGCTGCTCGCTGTGGGCCTGCAGCTCCGCCCAGTCCTTCCACGGGTGGTTCTCGAGCGCGTTCTCGGTGAGCGGTTGCAGCTCGGCCAGCAGCTCGCGGCGGAACTTGACGCTGAACGCGGCGCAGACGCCGACGTGGTTGAGGCGCCCGTTGTCGTCGAAGAGGCCGAGCAGCAGCGAGCCGACACCCTCGCCGTCCTTGTGGATGCGGTAGCCGGCGACCGCGCAGTCGGCGGTGCGCTCGTGCTTGACCTTCACCAGCGTGCGCTTGTCCGGCGTGTACACGCCGCTCAGCGGCTTGGCCATCACACCGTCGAGCCCGGCGCCCTCGAACCGCGTGAACCAGCGCTCGGCGATCTCGGGATCGCGCGTCGCCGGTGTGATGTGGACGCTGCCGTTGCGGCGCAGCACGCGCTCGAGCTGCGCACGCCGCTCGCCGAACGGAGTGTTCATGAGGTCGTCGTCGCCGAGCGCCAGCAGGTCGAAGGCGACGAACGACGAAGGGGTCTGCTCGGCCAGCATTCGTACCCGTGACTCGGCAGGGTGGATGCGCTGCTGAAGGCCGTCGAAATCGAGCCCGTGCCCGTCGTTGTCGACTACCACGATCTCGCCGTCGACAACGCACCGCTCGGGGAGCGCGTCGAGGAGCTTCGGGACCAACTCGGGGAAGTAGCGGTTGAAGGGGCGCTGGTTGCGGCTCGCGAGCTCGATCTCGTCGCCGTCGCGGAAGACGATGCAGCGGAAGCCGTCCCACTTCGGCTCGTAGAGCAGGCCGTCGGCCGTCGGGATCGACCGGGACAGCTTCGCCAGCATCGGCAGGATCGGCGGCATCACCGGGAGCTGCATCCGGCCAAGTCTGCTCGAACGGCACACCGGGACGGAACCGAAGGCATGAAACGCGGTTGCTCAGCCGCTGTTGATCGGCTTCGTCATCAGGCTCACGTACGCGCCGTAGTCGGTCTGCTGCTGTCCGACCTCGCGGAAGCCGAGCGCCTCGTGAAATCCGAGCGACTGGTCGTTGCGCGGCTCGAGATTGACCTCGAGCGCCAGCCACTTGGCGGTTGAGCAGCGCTCGGCGAGCAGCCGCTCGACCTCGGCGTACATCGCCCGCCCGATCCCCTGCCGGTGGAACCGCTCTGCGATCGCCACCCGGTCGAGGTAGACGTGGTCGTCGTATCGCGCGTTGAACCAGGTGAAGTTGACCGAGTCGTAGTCCGCGGCGGGCTCAAGCACGAGGCAGAAGCCGGCGATCTCATCGTCGACCTCTGCGACGAGTGCGATCACCGACTCGTCGACGATCGCGCCGAGGCCCTCGTATGTCTCGGTGCCGACGCCGGGATAGCACGACTCGTTGATGGCGTGGAGCGCCGGCAGATCCTCGGGCCGGTAGTCACGGAGGGTCAACATGCGGGGCGAGGCTACCGGCGGACCCACGTCTGCTTCACGTGCAGCGGGCGGAAACCGAAACGTTGCACGTTGCGCTCCGAGGGACCGCCGACGACCGTGGTGGAGGTGGCGATCGTGCAGCCCGCCGCCTTGGCGCGTCCGAGGCGATGGAGGATCAGCGCCGCCTGCACGCCCCGCCCGCGCTCGGCGGGGATCGTCGACATCCCGCCGAGCGTCGCCACCCCGTCGCAAAGCGTCATGCTGGCGCAGCCGAGCGGTCGCCCGTCGGACGCATCGAGAGCGATGACCATTCCGTCGCCGTCGACGACGTGGGCGGCGACTGCGAACGCGTCGGCGGCGCGACGCCGCGCCTCGGTCGTGTGCCCCCAGCCGAGCGCCGAGACCTCCTGCCATTCGGCGAGCGGGCGTTCGCCGACCGGCACGATGTCGATCCCGTCACGGCCGAGCGTGTCGGGCAGCCCGTCCAGCGGTCGCACGAGCGCGGTGACGTCGTCGGTGGCGTCGTGAACGAAGCCGTGTTTTCTCAGTTGCGAAAGCGAATCGGGATGGGTCGCCGGCGTGACCTCGACGGCGGCCGGTACGCCCACAGCCGCGCTGCGATCGACGATCAACCCGATGTCGGCGGAGCGCAGCGGCTCGTCGATCCCCACCGCCAGCGCGCGGTTCACGTACAGCCCCGGCCCGCACAACACGAGC
>DASQTR010000009.1:0-2969 GCA_035641795.1 Ilumatobacter sp. | reverse complement strand
GACGGGCGCCGAAGTCGTCGCCGCCGGGCAACGACAGGCACACGTGCCCGCAACGAGTGAGCAACGGGCCGAGCACGTTGATCGACGCCCTGATGCGCTCGACGAGCTCGTAAGGGGCGACCGCCGTCAGGTCTCCCGTGTTGCAGATCGCCAACGCATCATGGGCCGGCCTGGTGATCGTCAGCCCGATGGCGCCGAGCAACTCGGACATGATGCCGACGTCCGCGATCGCCGGCACGTTGGTGATCTCGAACACCCCGTCGGCCATCAGGCTGGCGGCCATCAGCTTGAGCACCGAATTCTTGGCGCCCGGAACGACGACTTCACCTGCGAGCGGACCGGCGTGGCGAACCGTGATGCAGCAGTCGTCGCCAGCAGGCTCGCATCTCACGTGCGTAAGTATGGAGCGAGCCGACAGGCGAAGCGACTAATTGTGATCGGGCCGGAGCGGACACGCAAGGAGCCCAGCGGGGCGACCATTCCGCTCCGCCGTATGCTCGCTCCGTGCTGCGCGGCGCTCGGACGGTCACGCGGGAGTGGCCGGACGAACCCGAACTCCGCAGTCGGCTGCAGCAACCTCGTTGCGACCTGCTCACCGAAGAGCCGGCCGACGACGGCGCGTTCGTGCAGCTCACCGGTCCTTTCAAGGAGTACGAACGGCGCGTGACCGAGCGCGACGGGCGCCTCGTCGAGCGCACCCGGTACCGGCTCGCGATCCCCTGGTTCGGCTGGCTGTTCGCGCTCCCCGTGCGCGTCTTTCTCGGCCGCCGCGCCCGCGCGTCGGAGCGCACGCCGTGGTGGGCGCCGCCGGACCAGATCGACGCACGCCAGGCACTAGTACTCGGACTGCTGGCGGCGGCGTCGATGTCATCTGCGTTCACCAACACCCTGTTCACGCAGACCGCTCAGTTCGCGGCCGACGACTTCGACATCGGCAACTTCGGGTTCAGCGTCGCCGGCGCCGTCGTGCGCGCCGGGATCATCATCTCGCTGCCGCTCGCATTCCTCGCCGACCGCATCGGTCGCCGGCGCGTCATCCGCATGGTCGTGTGGGCGGCGCCGATCGTCACAGCGCTCGGCGCCCTCGCCCCCACCTTTCCGGCATTGGTGGCGACGCAGGCGGTCGGCCGGCCGCTCGGTCTCGCGCTCGACTTCCTGATCGCGGTCGCGGTCGCAGAGGAGATGCCGCGCAACAGCCGCGCCTACGCGGTCAGCGTGATGGCGATGGCGAGCGGACTCGGTGCCGGGATCGCCGTGATGGCGCTGCCGCTCGCCGACGTGGGCGACTGGGGTTGGCGTCTCGTGTACATCGTGACGCTGATCTGGTTGATCGTCGCCGTCGACGTCTCGCGACGGCTGCCCGAGACCGTGCGCTACGAACGACCCCATGTCGTCAACCCACCGCTCGACCGGCGCCGTTTCACGGCGCTCGCCACGGTGGCGGCGTGCGCCAACTTCTTCGTGGCGCCGGCGAGCTTCTTCCAGAACCGCTACCTCCGCGAGATTCGCGGCTTCGACGCCTCGCGGATCGCGCTGTTCACGCTGACGACGGCGACGCCGGCGGCGCTCGGGCTCGTGGTCGGAGGGCGGCTCGCGGATATGCGTGGCCGCCGCCATCTCATCGCGGTCGCGATCCCGATCGCAACCGCGCTCATCGTCGCCTCGTTCGTAGTCGGCGGGCCGGCGATGTGGCTTGCCGCGTTCGGTGGCGGGTTCGTGGGCGGCATGGCTTATCCGGCGATCGCGGTCTACCGCGCCGAACTCTTCCCTACCGGCAATCGCGGCCGTGCTGCGGGGCTGCTGACGGCGGCGGCACTGCTCGGCGGCGTGATCGGAATCCTGCTTGTCGGGGCATTGCGCGACGCAGGCGTGGGCTACGGCACTGTGATGGGCCTCGTCGCCCTCGGCCAGGTGGTGGTGGTGACGGTCGTGCTGACGGCGTTCCCGGAGACCGCCCACCAGGAGCTGGAGGCGCTCAACCCCGAGGACGCCGCGCCCGTGGCCGTGCCACCCCCGCAAGGAATGCGCTGACCTCGTCCGCAATCCGCTCGTCGCAGCGCTTCAAATCGTGGCCCTTGCCTTCGATCCAGACGTGAACCACTTTGGCCTTCGGGGACATCGTGGCGGTCCAGTGGATGAGCTCGTCGCGCTTGCCGAACGCGTCGTTGGTGCCAGAGATGAACAGCGTGGGTACGCGGATCGCCCCTAGGTGATCGACGCGCAGCTTCGTCGGCTGGCCGGGCGGGTGCAGCGGATAGGAGATGAGGACGAGCCCGCACAGGTTGGCGGGCGCCGGCAGCTCGTCGACGCCGGCCGCCACCATCGAGCACATTCGCCCGCCAAGCGAGCGCCCGCCCATCACCAGCGGCTCGTCGGTCGGGAGCGTGGCGAGCGTCTCGCGTATCGACGCCATCAGCACCTCGGCGCGGTCGGGTGCTTTGCGGCCGGCGCGGCGGTAGGGGAAGTCGGCGCGTACGCAGTGCACCGGTGCAACAGCACGCTCGATCGCGAGCAGCGACGGATGGCTCGAATCCGATCCGGCGCCCGGGTACAGCAGCAACGTCGTCACGGGAACGCGTGCCACGCGTGCGAGTGAGCGAGCGCAAGCGAGCGAGCGCCCAGCATCGGCCTGCGTGGCCGGGGAACGTCGCGAATAGTCACGTCACAGTTCCTTCCGGGACAGGATGCGCCTGGCGGCGTTGAGGTCGAGGATCTCCTTGCTCGCCGTCGTGCGGTCGCCGCCGTGGTCGGGGTGCACCGCACGCATGCGTGCCCGGTAGCTCCTGGTGACCTCCTTGTTCGTCGGCCGCTCGCTCCCGGGTGCGAAGCCGAGCACCGAGAGCGCCCACGCCAGCGGGTCGGCCAGCGACGACAACTCGTGCGCCTGCGAGCCGCCGAGGTACGCGATCAGCGTCGGCCCGATCGGTCCCCGCCAACGCATTCCCTTGCGCAGCACCGGCGCCACGAGG
>DASQTR010000008.1:0-12052 GCA_035641795.1 Ilumatobacter sp. | reverse complement strand
GACGCCCGCACCCAGCCGCCTGGCCATCGACTCCGCTTCGTCGAGCAGCGCCGCGGCTCGCGCGGCGTCGCCGAACCGCCGTTCGGCGAGCGCCTGCAACCGGATCGTCTCCGGCATCCACCACAGCTCGCCCCGCGATTCGCCCTCGCTGCGCGCCTGGACGAGCGTGGCGACGGCGCGGGAGTCGCCGGCCTCGAGCAGGGCGTGGCCGACGAAACTGCGGAGCGCTGATCGCAGGACGAGCTCGGTGCCGTCGTCGATCTGCGCCATACCCTCGAAGGCGAGCTGGACGCCGGCGGGATCGCCGTGACTCGCTCGCGCCCAGCCGGCGAGCACCTCGCACGTCGCCACCTGCTGCGAGATGAAACCGCAGGTGTCGGTGAGGTCGACCGCGGCCAGTTCGTCGAGCACGCCTTCGGGCGAGCCGAGCAGCGCCTCGATCAGCGCCCTGTTGAACGCCAGCGCGACCTGGGCGGTGGGGTCGACCTCTGATCGTTCGGAGAGCCAGGCAGGGGCGCGCCGGCGGGTGTGGACCCTGGCCTCCTCGGCCTCCCCCCGCACCGCGGCAACGACGGCGGCCACCACGGGCACGAGCACGAGCGGCACATGCCGCGGCCGCTCGTCGGGGTCGGTCGCGCCGGCGGCGGCGATCGCGCGGTGGATCTCGGCATAGCACTCGTCGAGCGCGCCCACGAGCAGCGCCCGCGAGGCGATCATGTACCGCGTCGTGACGAGCGCGTAGCGGTCGCTGGTCCGCTCGGCGAGGCTGCGCGCCTGCTCGTCGCTGATCTTGTCGAGATCGTCGGTCTCGTCGATCTCGTCCCAGTTGAGGAACAGGCCCAGCGCCCGCGCCGCGTCACTGCCGGTGCGATCGGCGAGTGCGAGAACGCGTGCGGCGACGGCCTCCTTGGCGTCGGGCGTGTCGCGCCGGTACGCGGCTGCGGCGATCGCCTCCAGAGCCTCGACTTCCACGTCCTCAACAGGGCCGGTGCGTGGCAGGTGCATCAGCACCTCGAGCGCCCGCTCGGCGAGCGCATCGGCGGCATCCAGCGCACCGCGCCAGCGGGCGACGTCAGAGGCGCGGATCGCAGACCTGGCAGCCACCACCGGGTCGGCCACCGTCACGGCCGCCAACCGGTGATGAGCAATCGGTTCCGCCTGGTCGGGACCGTCGCCACGCGTAGCGAGCAGCGCCTCCGCGGCTCGGTGGTGCAGTCGCGCCCGACGCAGCGGCGTGAGCTGAGCCAGCACGGCGTCGCGGACGAGGGCGTGTGCGAAGCGGTAGCCGTCGCCGTCGGGGACGAGGATGCGCGTGACGATCGCAGCATCGAGGGCGTCGAGACAACCGTCGGCATCGCGCTCGCTGGCGGCCATCGCCGTGCGCAGGTCGAATCGCTCGCCGAGCGTCGCCACCACCTGCAGCTCGAGCGTCGAGTTGTCCGGAAGCTGGGCGAGTCGGCTGCGCACCACGTCGCGGATCGCGTCGGGCACGCTGCCCTCGTCGGTCACGCCACGCTCGCCGGCGAGCCGCGCCAGCTCCGCCACGAACAGCGGATTGCCGCCTGCCCGAGACTGGACGCGGTCGGCGACTTCGGGCGATGGCGCGGTGCCGGTGGTGAGCTCCATCAGCCGGGCGACGTCGCCGGCCGACAGGGGTGACAACGACACACGGGTGACCGTCGCCGCGCGCGCGAGGCGGCCGAGCGCATCGCCCAGCAGCGACCCGGGCACGACCTCTGGCGGGCGGAAGGCGCCGACTACGACGATCTGCCGCGTCGCCAGCCGCTCGGCCGCCAAGGTAAGGACGTCGAGCGTCGCCCGGTCCGCCCAGTGCAGGTCGTCGACGAGCATCACCACCGGGCCGAGCCCGAGGGCGTCGACGAGGGCGACGAATTGATCGGCGAGCTCGACCGGGGACAGAGCAAGCCTGGTCGGCTCGTCGGACGCCGCGAACTGGTAGAGCGCGTTGCGCTGCGCAGCCGTCGGGATCGGTGCCGTCCCGGCGATCAGCGTGCGCAGGATCTCGATCGCCGGCCAGAGCGACGGAGCGAGGCCGGACTCCACGCAGTGCCCGACCGCCGTCCGCCAGCCGAGCGAGCGGGCGTGCGCGAGGAAGGCGTCGCTCAACGTCGACTTGCCGATGCCCGGCTCGCCTTCGACGAGCACCACCTGCGCGCCACCTGCGTGTGCCGCCTGCAGCGCCCCGTTCAGCACCGCCCACTCGAGGGCGCGCCCGACCAACTCGGTGCGCGGCCGGGAGGTGGGCTCGGCCGCCGCCAGCCGTGGTGCCGCCACGTCAGGCGTCGCCAGTAGCCCGGGGTCCTGGGCGAGGATGCGATTCTCCAGCGTCCGCAGCTCGGGGCCCGGGTCGAGGCCGAGCTCGTCGAGCAGCGAGGCGCGGGCGGTCGAAAGCGCACGCAAGGCATCGGCCTGCCTGCTAGAGCGGTAGAGCGCGAGCGCCAGGAGCGCCCACAGTCGTTCCCGGAGCGGATGCTCGTCGACCGCGCGCTGCAGGGCGGGAATCGCCTCCGCGTGCCGGCCGAGTGCGAGCAGCGTCTCGAAGCGGTCCTCGATCGCCTGCGCCCGTTCCTCCTCGAAGCGCACAACGATCGGGCGCACCTCCTCCTCGGGGCCGACACCGGCGAGTGCCTGGCCGCGCCACAGAGCGAGCGCGGCGTCGAAGTGCTCGAGCGCCTGAGCCGCATACCCTGCCGCGGCTGCGCCGCGAGCCTCGTTGACGATCGCCGTGAACCGGTGGACGTCGACCGCCTCCGGCGCCAGGCGCAGCACGTAACCGGGCGCTTCCGATACGAGCACCTGAGGCGCGGCGCCGGCCTGGCGCGCGGGTTCGACCGCCCGCCGGAGGCGCGACACGTAACTCTGGAGCGTGCCGAGCGGGGTACGCGGCGGATCGTCACCCCACAAGCGGTCGATCAAGCGTTCGACCGAGACGACGCGGCCGACGTCGATCGCCAGATGGGCGATGACGGCTCGCTGTTGCGGTCCGCCGAGATCGACGGCGACGCCGTCGCGGTGCACCTCGATCGGTCCGAGCACGTGCACCGTGAGCACCGGCGGTGTTTACCACGCAGTGCGGCGCCCGGGAGGGGTCGGACATCCGTCGAGTGGGGGCGTGACACCGGTGGCGCGGGCTGCAAGCGGCTCGTCAGGGGCTCGCAAGCGGTGATGTGCACGATGTCAACATGACCCACCTCCCCCACGTCCCTGCGACCCGATCCGAGGCGATCGACCTGCTCAGGGACGCCCTCACCGGCGCGGTGCTGGCGCCCGGTGACCCCAACTACGACGATGTCCGCAGGGCCGGCCCGACGCCGTGGCCTGCGCCGGCTGCGATCGTGCTGGCGACGAGCACTGACGACATCGTGCAGTCGGTGCGGTTCGCCCGCGCGCAGCACGTCTCGGTGGCGGTGCGCTCCAGTGGGCAACGAGCAGGGGCGGCGGCCGACGGCGCGGTGCTGATCGACACGTCGCGGCTCGACCGCGTTGCGGTCGATGTGGACTGTTGCACGGCGGTGGTCGACGCAGGCGCCACCTGGGCCGACGTGGTTGCCGAGACCGAGCGCCATGGCCTGACGCCCGTGCTCGGCGAGTGGTCGCAGCGCTCGGCGGTGAGTGACACGCTGAGCGGCGGGCTGGGGTGGCTGGCGCGCCGCCATGGCTTCGCCAGCGACAGCGTCGTGAGCTTCGAGCTCGTGACGCCCGACGGGTTGGTCGTCGCCGTATCGGCCGACACCCATCCCGAGCTGTTCTGGGCGCTCAGTGGAGCGGGCGACGGGTCGCTGGGCGTTGTGGCGTCGATCGAGCTCGAGCTGCACCCGATCGGCCACGTGTACGCGGGCCGCCTGCTCTACCCCGCCGAGCACGCCCTGGAGGTGCTGACACGGTGGCGGGCCTGGATCACCGGGACGCGGCCCGAGCTGACGTCGTCGGTGGTGCTCACGCCGAGGACCGTCAGCGTGCACGGCTGCTGGTCGGGCGCCGTCGATGCCGGGCGCGAGCTGGTGGACGAGTGGCGGATGTGGCGCGCTCCCGATGGGGACGACTGGAGCGAGCGTTCGATTGCCGCCACCGACGGAGTCTGTGACGACCGGCTGTTCCCGACCGCGTCGATCATGACCAACGAGTGGGCCAATGCCTTGCGTGACGAGTTGCTCGACGAGCTCGTCGACATCACCCGGCGTGAAACAGAGCCGGCGGCGGGTGTCGTCGAGGTCCGATTGGTCGGCGGCGCGGCGCGATCGCGCAGCGGCGCGGCGGCGAACGGCCGCAGTCGCTGCGACCAGTTCCTGATCACGCTCGGAGAGATCGAGGGCTCACCGCTGCCGCTGCGGCGGCGTCTGGCGCCGTACGTGACGGGTTCGGTCTACCTCGACCGGACCGACGCGACCGAGCGCTTGGCGCGAACCCGCACAGCGTTCGGTGACGAGCAGTGGGGTCGCCTGTGCGCGGTCAAGGCGGCGCTCGACCCCAACGATCGCTTCCGCCACGGTCTCCTGATCGCCGGATGATCAGTCGCTTTCGGCGGCGAGCCGGTCGATGAGCAACCGGGCGCCCTGCCGGGCGGCCACGTGACGTGCCTCGTCGAGCAGCGCGGTCGCCTTCTCGGGATCGCCGAAGCGACGCTCCGCTCGCGATCGAAGCCGCAAGGTCTCGGCCAACCACCACACTTCACCACGTTCGAGCGTCTCGGCGTGGGCGATGGCGAGCACGTCGCGGGCTCCGGCATCACCGACGTGGAGCAGTGCCTGCCCGCCGAACGTGCGAAACACGGGGCGGATCATCCGGATCGCCACTCCGCGGTCGAGCCGGTCGAGCGCTGCCAGAGCACGTCCGGGGCCCTCGCTGTCGCCGAGCATCGTCGCCGCCCAACCCTCGAGCACGCCGCAGCCATTCGCGAGATGTGCCGCCCAGGGCGGCGCGCCGGCGAAGTCGACCTCGATCAGCGCCCGCCGTGTCGCACCCGCGTCGGCCCGTATCGCGGCGACCAGCGCGATCGTGAATCCGATGTCGATCGAGGTCGTCGGATCGACGCGGCCACGCGCCCGGAACCACGCCGCGTGGCGATCGACGACATGTGTCTGAGCAGCGGAATCGTCGCCGCGCAGTTGGGCGACGATCCCTGCCATCGCCGGCAGGTAGACGTTCGGCACGAAACCGTTCAGCGTGCATGGATCGCTGAAGCCGGCGGCGTCGATGGCAGCCTCGAGCAGGCGCGTGGCGTCGTCGATCCGCCCTTCCTGGAACGCCTGCGTTCCGGCGACGTGATACCCGAGCAGCCGCGCGAACGAGCTCGGCGTCCGATCGGCGAGCGCCGCCGCGGCGTCGGCAAGCTCTGCGTAGCCGGCTATCGGATCGACGTCCATCGCCCACCAGCGGACATAGAGCGCGAGCGAGCGGCCGGCGTCGCAGTCGGCACGGCGGGCGATCTCGTCGATCCGCACCGCGACCTCCGGAGCGGCGGGCGCACCGGCGCGCTTGCCGGAGTTGACGACGATGCTCTCGAGCGCGCGAACGACGACGGCGTCGACGTCGAACGAGCCGCGCGTCTGACGTACGAGCTCGAGTGCCTGTTCGGCCAGCTCGTCGGACGTGTCGAACGCTCCCCGCCAGCGGGCGACCGCCGACGCGTCCACGAGTTGCTCAGCGATGCGGATCGGGTCACCGACGGGCAGCCCGGCGAGCCGGTGCCGGGCGATGGTCTCGATCACGTCGACGCCCGTGCCACGCTTGCGCTCCAAAGCGTCTGCAACGGTGCGATGCAATCGCGCGAGCTGGAGCGGCGCGATGTCGATCAGCACTGCGTCGCGCACGAGCGAGTGCGCGAAGCGCAGCTCGCCGTTGGGCGCCGGCACCAGCATGCGTGTGACGATGGATGGGTCGATCATGTCGAGGAAGGCGTCGTCGTCGAGTCCGGACGCCTCCACCAGCACTGGCACATCGAGTCGCTCACCGGCGACGGCGGCCAACTGGAGCAGGCCGGTGGTGGGCTGGGGCAACGGTGCCAGTCGGGCGCGGACGACATCCCTGACCGCATCCGGAACCCGGTCGCCGGCGCCGATCCCGCCCTCGCCGAACAGTCTCGCCAACTCGCCGACGAAGAACGGATTGCCACCGGAACGGGCGTGCACCATGCGAACCGCGTCAGGTGTCGGGTCGGCGGACGCGGCGCGACGAAGGATCTCCGCCACCTCGACCTCGCCGAGCGGCTCCAGCACGATGCGTTCGCTTCCGGGCGCCCGTATGAGGCTGCCGACGACATCGTGCAGCGCCGATTCGGGAACCGTTGCAACCGGGCGGAACGCGGTGATCACGAGCACTCGCCGTTCCCGGAGCCGTTCGCACACGAGCATCAGCACGTCGAGCGTCGGGCGGTCGGCCCAATGGGCGTCGTCGAGAAGGATGCACCACCGGCGTCCGCTGCCCGAGGCGTCGAGGGCCCGCAACACCTCGTCTGCGATCTCGACCGGCGTGCGCCCGGTGTTGGCGGCCACGCGGGCGCTGTCGCCGGGATCAACCTCCACGCCCAGGTCGCGCAGAATCTCGACAATGGGCCACAGCGAAGGCGCCAACTCGCCGTCGACACAGTGTCCGAGCGCGACGTTCCACCCGTGATCCGTCGCGTGAGCGAGGAGTCGTTCGGCGATCGCGGATTTCCCGATGCCGGCCTCGCCCTCGATCATCACCAGCGACGGTGCACCGCGCTCGGCACGGTCGAGCGCGGCGACGAGGCGTCCCCACTCCTCGCTCCGCCCGACGAACCGCGCGTCCGAAGACCGCGTGGCGGGCGCGACCGGCCGCTGTGGTTCGGCCACTAGCGGTACCGCCAGCAGTGCTGGATCCTGGTCGAGGATCCGGCGTTCGAGCTCACGCAGGCCCGGACCCGGATCGAGCCCGAGCTCGTCGATCAGCGTGCGCCGTGCCTGGTCGATCGCGCGCAATGCGTCAGCCTGGCGCTGTGACCGATAGAGGGCAATCGCCAGCGCCGACCACAGCCCTTCCTTGAGTGGGTGCTCGGAGACTGCGACCGACAGCTCGGCGACGGCCTCGACATGCAGGCCGAGCGCCAGCAGCACGTCGAAGCGGTCCTGGATCACGGCAAGCCGCTCCTCCTCGAGCGACAGCACGATCGGAGCGACGACGTCGTCGGGTCCGATGCCGCCCAGAGCGGGACCGCGCCATTCGGCGAGGGCGGCTTCGAACCGGGCGCGCGCTTCGTGGTGGAGAGCCGAGGCGGCGGCCCGTCGGCCGTCGAGCGCCAGCTCTCGAAACCGCACCAGGTCGACCGCGTCGGCGGGAACCCGCAGCACGTAGCCCGGGGGCTCGGAAGCAATCACGGTCGGCGGTTCGCCCGCCACACGGTCTGGTTCGAGCACACGGCGCAGCCGCGAGAGGGTGGTCTGCAGCGACGCCAGCGGAGACGCCGGTGGCGCCTCGCCCCACAGCCGGGCGACGAGCCGTTCGACAGAGACGACCCTGCCGTGGTCGAGCGCGAGATGGGCGACGACCGCTCGCGGCTGGGGACCGCCGAGATCGAGCTGGCGGCCGTCGGCGTGAACCTCGACGGGTCCCAGCAGTGAGACGTCCAACCGCCCGAGAGTCACGCCAGCGAATTTTAGGTGGTCCATATCGCGCTCATCTCCCCGGCGGGGATGATGAGCGCAACATGAACCGTGACGCCACTCACTGCGCGGCCATCATCGCGAGTTGGATCTGGTCGAGGACTTCCTGGTCGGGCTGGGGGAGCACGGTGGCGTTCGGCGACCGGCGGGTGGCCTCGAGCGCGGCGGCCACGTGCGAACGGGGGATCGCCGGTGTGTGGCAGCCGGCGATCACCTGCGCCCCGAGCTGCTCGATGCGATCGACGGTCTTCTGGAACTTGGCGTCGTCTACGAGCTCCAGCCAGGGGCTGACCCAGCGGTTGAAGAGCGGCATGCCCTCGGTCCAATAGCCGGGGTCGATCTCGGTGACGCTGCGGACGACGGTCTCCATCGGCGTCGCAAACGAGTCGGACGACCAGTACACGCCGGTCGTCGTGTCGAACAGACCGCGCGTGGTGGGCGAGTCGAAGACCGGCGGACGGATCGTCAGCAGCTTGCGGTCGCCGACGTCGACGACCTCGCCGTCACCGACCCAGCGCTGGCGCAGCGGGGATACCTCCAACGTGCCGCCCATGCGCTCGGTCATGAACCAGTTGATGATCGCCGTGGCGTTCGGTGCCGCGTCCATGAGCGCGTTCAGGTTGCCGGTGTGATCGACGTCGTCGTGACTGATGTACACCCAGCGGATGTCTTCGGGATCGACGACCGAGAACACGTCGGACAGGAACTCCTCGCGGCTGTGGGCGAAGCCGGTGTCGACGACGACGGGTTCCCGGCCGCGGATCACCAGCGAGTTGAGCGGGACGATGACCGGGGCGACGCCCTCGCCTTCCTGGTTGTGAATGATGAACGTCTCCGGCGCGATCCGGGTCGGCTCGAGACGCGTCTTGGTGTGGGTGATTGTTTGTGCCATGAGACGACAGTGCGCCCACCCGGTTGACGGGTCCTTGCAACTGGCTTACAGGCTGACCGGGTTGCCACGATCAGCTGTAGGCGGCGGCCTGGATGGAGAACAGCTCGGCGTAGTGGCCGTTCCTCGCCAGCAACTCCTCGTGGGTGCCCGACTCGACGACACGCGCGCCGTCCATGACGACGATCAGGTCCGCCATCCGCACGGTCGAGAAGCGATGCGACACGAGCACCGTGACGCGGCCCGTAGCGGCTTCGGCGCGGGCCGCGGCAGCGAAGCGCTCGAACAGGGCGTGCTCGGTCTCGGCGTCGAGCGCTGCCGTCGGTTCGTCGAGGATCAGCAGCAGCGGGCCGTCGCGCATGAAGCCACGCGCCAGGGCGAGCTTCTGCCACTGGCCGAAGCTGACCTCGGCGCCGCCCTCCCACGCCGCCCCGAGCTGCGTGTCGAGGCCGTCGGCGAGCCGGTCGATCACGTCCTGGGCGCCGGCACGTGTGACCGCCGTGCCGGCCGCATCGTGGTCGTCGAGGCGCGGCAGGTCACCCACACCGATCGTGCGCTGAGCCGGGTACTCGAAGCGATAGAAGTCCTGGAACGCCCCAGCCAGCCGGTCCCGCCACTCGTCGACGGCGATCGAACGGAGATCGACACCGTCGACCGTGATGCTGCCCGAGCGGGGCTCGTACATGCGGGCGAGCAGTTTGACGAGGGTGCTCTTACCGGCGCCGTTCTCGCCGACCAGCGCGACCACCGCCCCGGCGGGGAATTCGAGCGTCACGTCGTCGAGCACCAGCCGGCCGGTGCCCGGATACGCGAACGACACGTGCTCGAACGTGATCCCCTCCGACAATCGGTGCGGCGCGGGGACGACCGACTCCGGCGTCGCGTCGCGGGCGTAGTCTTCGAGCCACACGAGGCGGCGTGACGCGTCGAGCCAGAACCCACGCAGGAAGCCGAGCTCGCCGGCCGTGCCGCCGATGTAGCTCGCGAGCCGCATGCCGGCGGCGAGCACCAGCACGACTTCGCCGACCCCACGGTCGAGGCCGCTGGCGACGAACACGACCGAGGCGATGTAGGCGGAGGCGAACAGCGCCCAGACGGCCGTGTGCCACAACGCCGTGCGCCACCGTGCGGCAGCGACCGGTTCGAACCAGCGCCGCCATGCAGCTGCCATCTCTGTGCGCAACCAGTCGCCGGTCGCCGTCACCCGTACCTCCTTGGCCCGCGGCGCGGTGGTGCCGAGCACGAAGAGGTGCCGCCCGAGGCGGGCGTTGGCGATGAAGCCCTCTTGAACCCGCCGCTCGACGGCGGGCCGCCACGTCGACACCAAGAACGCCGGCCAGGCGAACACGATCAGTAGCACCAACGCCGGGTGCACCGACCCGAGCAGCATCGCCGTGATGACCAGCCGGAACAGCCAACCCAACGTCGAGAACAGCGACATGAACATGTGGTCGAGTGCGAACACCTGGTCACGCAGCATCGCCAGCCGATCGAGGTAGTCGGGCCGCTCGTGGTGCTCGATCGTCGGCACCATCGCCTGCAGGCGGGCGACGTGCGACTCGAGCGCGATCGCCACCCGGTCGCGAAAGCGGCGCTGCACGCGCTGCGAGAGCACCGACAGGTACCACGTCGCCGTCACCGATGCCGCTAGCCCGACGGCGGCGGTCATGATCGTCGAGCGGTTGCCCTCGATGGTGCCGTCGACGATCAGCTTCAACCACAGCGCCAGGAGCGCGTCGGGCAGCATCATCAGCATCGCCAGGCCGAGCGACAACGTCAGCAGCTTGGGTTCCGCGCGATAGCCGAGTTGGAAGGTGCGCCACAGCGAGCGCATCGCGGGCGGCAGGTCTTCCGCTGGAGCCGCTTCGGCGAGGTCAGGCTCAGAGCGACTCATATGTCACCGCTTCACCTGCTTCGTCGTACTCCGGTGCCCCCAACGTGAACCGCGACGCCTGCAGTTCGAACATCGTGCGGTAGCGGCCGCCGAGCTGCATCAGCTCGGCGTGCGTCCCCAACTCGGCGACCTTGCCGTCGGTCACCACGCACACCAGGTCGGCTAGGCGCACGGTCGAGAAGCGGTGCGAGATGAGGATGGTCGTGCACTCGCGCGTCGCCGCCAGCAGGCGTTCGAAGATCTCCGCCTCGCCGCGCACGTCGAGCTGCGCCGTCGGCTCGTCGAGCAGCACGACGCCGGCTCCCTGCAAGACGGCGCACACGGCGCGTGCCAACGCGATCCGCTGCCACTGCCCACCCGAGAGATCGGTGCCGCCCGGGTAGCCCTTGGAGAGGATCGTCGTGAGGTCGCCGCCGGCGAGGTCGCCGGCCCCGGCAGCGGCGAGCGCTTCGCGGATCGTCGCGTCGGGGGCACCGCCGGGAGCGACGTTCACCCGCAGCGGCAGCTCGAACCGGATGAAGTCCTGGAACACAGCGGTGAGCCGGCGCCTCCACGCGCCGAGGTCGAGCTCGGAAAGCGGCGCGCCGTCGATCTCGATCACACCTGCAGTCGGGTCGTACAGGCGACAGAGCAGCTTGGCGAGCGTCGTCTTGCCGGCGCCGTTGACGCCGACGATCGCGATCGACGTGCCCGCCGGGATGGTGAGGTCGAAGCCGTCGAGCACGAGCCGGTCCTCGCCGGGATAAGCGAACTTCACGTCGCGGAAGCGGATCGACGGTGCCGTCAGGGGCGGCGCTGACGTTGCCGACGTGTCGACATCGTCGGTGACTGCACGCTCCAGCCGCGCCAGCGCCGCGATCGGAGCCGAGGCACCGTCGAGTGCCCAGTTGAGCCCACCGAATGCGATCGCCGACACGCCGATCGCGGCTTGCACGTACACCACCAGCTGACCAGTGGTCACGGATCCGTCGGCGGCGGCGTCGGCGATCAGGACGAACACACCGAGGTTGGCGGCGAGCACGATCGCCAAGCTCATCGCCACCGACTTCTCACGCAGTCGTGTCGCGTCGTACTGGAGCTGATACAGCCGGCGACGGGTCGTCACGAACCGATCGGCCACCCAGCCGGCGAGCCCGAACAAGCGCAGCTCCTTGGCCGGCGCCGCGTCGACGGCGAGCCGGTACGAGTAGTCGGCGTGGCGCTGCGCGTTGCGGACCTCGTCGGTGTTGCGATCGCGCCACACGCCGCTCTCGCGCAGCAGCCAGTGCGTGGCGATCCACGCCACCGCCAAGACCGGCGCCGCCCACCACTCGAACCACAGCAGCAGCACCGCCGCGCTCAGCCCCACGACGAGGTCGACGAGCCCGCTGGAGATGAAGTCCATCGAGATGTCGAGCGGAGGCCCCATCATGCCCAGGTCGAAATCGCGCGCCATCGTGAGATCGGTCGTCAGATCGGCCCGCTCGAGATGGGCGATGCCGGCCGGCCGCATGCACACGTCGAGCAGTTCGTCGTACAGATGAGCGGCGAGCCGACTGCCAAGGTTTGCCGACACCGCCTGGTGGAGCGGTTGCGAGACGACCATGACGAAGAACGTCACACCGACGGCGACGAGCGGGGCCGTGAGTG
>DASQTR010000007.1:0-6734 GCA_035641795.1 Ilumatobacter sp. | reverse complement strand
GCGCCGACGCCCGATGCCTCCGGAGTAAGGCATCGGGCGTCGCGTGCGGCGCAAGGTCAGCGCGTCGGGTGACCCATCGCATAGGCCACGGCGAGCAGATCGGTCATGAGAGCACCACTTCCCGGTCGTCGTCGAGCTCGGACAGGTCGTCGGGCACGGTGACCGCCGGCACTTCGTCGACATGGCCGAGCACTTTCGACCCCTCGACGTCGACGTGGGGCAGGATCCGGTCGAGCCAGCCCGGCAGCCACCAGTTGGCGTCGCCCATGAGCGCCATCGTCGCCGGGACGAGGATCATGCGGACGATCGTCGCGTCGACGAGCACGGCAACGGTGAGACCGACGGCGAACATCTTGACCTCGACGTCGGGAGTCAGGAGGAAGGCGGCGAACACGCTGATCATGATCAGCGCCGCCGAGGAGATGACCCGGGCGGTCGAGGCCAGCCCGTCGACGACGCTGCGGTGGCTGTCGCCGGTGCGCACGAACTCCTCACGCACCCGGCTGAGCAGGAACACCTCGTAGTCCATCGAGAGGCCGAACAGGATCGCGAACATGATCATCGGCAGGAACGGGCTGACCGGCACGGTCTCGCTTATTCCGAGCGCCTCGTTGCCCCAGCCCCACTGGAACACCGCGACCACGACGCCGTAGGCGGCGCCGATCGACAGCAGGTTCATGACCGCCGCCTTGAGCGGCACCACCACCGACCGGAACACCAGCATCAGCAGCAAGAACGAGAGACCGACGACGGCGACGATGAAGATCGGCAGTCGCGATGCCAGCTTGTCGCTGATGTCGATGAAGGCCGCCGTCTGACCCGTGACGTAGGCGTCCGCCTCGGCGTCGCCGAGCGCCGCCGGGATGACGTCGTCGCGCAGCGTGTGGACGAGCTGTTCGGTGGCGGCCTCGGACGGTCCGGTGGTGGGGAAGGCGGTGACGACCGCGGTCGTGCCCGACGGGCTGACGACTGGGGCGGTGGCGAAGGCCACGCCGTCCGTCTCGGCGACCGCTGTCTGGACGGCGGCGAGCTGGGCGGGGTCGAGCTGTCCACCGTCGTGGCCGTCGACGGCGATCGTGAACGGGCCGTTGAAGCCGGGACCGAAGCCCTCCGCCAGCAGGTCATAGGCCTGCCGGTAGGTGTGCTCGGTGCCGGCGACGCCGTCGTCGGTCAGACCCGTGCGCATGTCGAGCACCGGCGCCGCGATCGCGACGAGCACGACGAAGCTACCGATCGCGTACCGCCACGGGTGGCGACCGACATGATCGGCCCAGCGGCCGGCGAACGTGTGCTTGGCGGCCTTGGTCGACTCACCGGTGCGAACGCGGCGGCCGATCTTCCAACGGTCGATGCGGTGGCCGGCAAGGCCGAGGAACGCCGGCAGCAACGTGACGGCGCCGGCCATCGCCACCGCCACGGTGATCGCCGAGGCGTAGCCCATCGTTGCGATCGACGGGATCCCAGCGAGGACGAGACCGATCAGCGCGACGACCACGGTCGAGCCGGCGAACAGGACGGCAGTGCCGGCGGTGGCGTTGGCGAGTGCGGCGGATTCGACGGAGTCCTTGCCCTCGGCGAGGAAGCTGCGGTGCCGGGTGACGACGAACAGTGCGTAGTCGATGCCGACACCGATGCCGATCATCGTCGCGATCAGCGGCGACACGGACGGCACGTCGGTGAAGCCCGCCATCACGGTGACCAACCCGAGCCCGACGAAGATGCCGAAGATCGCAGAGCCGATCGGGATGCCGGCGGCGATCACTGACCCGAACGCCACGAGCAACACGATCACGGCGATGGCGAGGCCGATCGCCTCCTTGCCCTCGACCTCCTCGACGCCGCGCACGATCTCGCGGGAGAGCTCCGCCTGAAGACCGGCGTCGCGTGCGATCTCGACCGCATCGAGGGCTGCTTCGCCTTCGGCCGGGCCGGCAGGCTCGACGCTGTAGCGCACGGTCGCGAAGGCGACACGCCCGTCGGCGCTGACCGCCGACTGCGCAGGGTCGAACGGGTCGCTGATGGCGAGCACGTTCGGGCCCGCCTCGATTGCCGCCAGTGTTTCCGCGATCGCGGCCTGTGCGTTGGCGTCGGTGACGTCACCGTCGGGGTCGGCGAACACGACCCGGCCGGCGAGACCGCCTTCGGTGGGGAAGCTCTGGTCGAGGACGTCGGCGCCGCGTTGCGCCTCGGTGCCCGGGATGGTCCAGTCGTCGGAGGTTTCGCCTCCGACGCTCGCTTGGAGGCCGAGGACGGCGACGGCCACGACCAGCCAGACTCCGATCATGCGCCAGGGGTGGCGCGCCGCCGCCCGTCCCCAGCGGTACAGGATGCTCGACATAACGGATCTCCTCCGGTTTGTGGCCGCACCAGTCGGCGGCCGTGAGGAGATCGAACACTGCGCCGCTGACCGGTGACTCGTAGCGCGCTGACCTCGCGCTGACGTCGGCACAGGCCGCGCGGTCAGCGCGCGGGCGCGAGTGCTTCGATTGCGGCGACCAGGTCTTTGGTGTCAGTGCCGGCACCGGATCGGAACGCTCGCTCGAAATCGGCATCGCCCAGAGCGGCCCTGAGCCGACCTTCACCTCGGTCGACGTCGTAGCGCTCAGCGGCCGGCATGGGGCCGCCTGACTCGCGTCGCAGGCGATCGGCGCAGCCCAGCAGGCGTGCGCCGAGCTCCAAGCGTTCGGTATCGGTCGCCAGGGCGAGCGCTCCGGCGCAGCCCTCGAGCGCGTAGGCGATGTTGCGCGGCGCGCCGAGGCCGGATGCAGTTCGGAGGGCGTCCGCCTGCAGCTCGAGCGACTTGTCTGCGTCACCGACCTGGTCGGCTAGATAGCCGCGAGCGACGAGCAGCAGTGTGCGCATGTGCGGTTGCACCTTGGAGCGGGGCAACGCCCACCCGCGCTCCAGGAGCTGCTCCGCAACCTGGAACTGGCCGCGTCTGCGGGCGATCGCCGCCCTACCCATCAACGACATCGCCTGCAACCACGGCACCGATGCGGCGACGGGGTCGTCGGCGACGATCTTGTGGTGGGCCTCGGCTGCTTGGAGGTTGCCACGGAGGATCTCGACGTTGGCGAGCCTCGCGCGCATCGCCATGGGGTGACCAGAGAAGCCGACTTCGTCCGCGAGCGCGACGCCGCGCTCGAGCAACTCGACGGCGCGGTCGTACTGCCCGAACATCTCCGCCACCTCTGCGGCCTCGGTGATCGTGATCGTGTACGCGAACCGATCACCGACGCGCTCGAAATAGTCGGCCGCCTCGAGCATCATCTGCTCCGCGGCGCCGATGTCGCCGAGGTACTGCTCGACCTCGCCACACACGACCTTCGTCACCGCGGCGATCCAGAGATCGCCCGATTCGGCGGCAACCCGCTCGAGCGTCGGGAGTGCCTCTCGAACGCGTTCGACGAAGCCGGCGAACAGCATCGAGATCACGTGCAGGTTGGCGATCATCCCCCGCGCCCACGGATCGTCGACGCGGTCGATGTCAGCCATCGCTTCCGAGGTGAACGAGACCGCACGCTCGATGTCGGGACCGTTCGAGGTGAGCCATCCGTACAGCGCAAGGGCAAGCGCCCGCAGGCCGGGATCGGTCGGCCCGGGGCAGGCGAGCGCCTCGGCGAACGCGGCCCTTCCCGGCTCCAGCTCGCCGGTCATGTAGAAGTACCAACCGAGCGGGGTGACCAGCTCCAAGGCGAGTTGGGCGTCCTGCTCGGCGATCGCCGACTCGCGCGCGGCGTCGAGGTTTTCTCGCTCACGACCGATCGTCGCCAGCCACTCCGCTTGGCCGTGACCGACGAGGCCTTTGAGCGCACCCGCGACCAGGCGGGCGTAGTAGCGCGCGTGCCGGTCGACGACGTGCTCGCGTTCGCCTGCCTCGGCCAGCCGCTCCGACGCATAGTCCTGCAGCGTCTGCAGCATCACGTAGCGCGTGCCGAACGGGGTGCGCTCGGCACGCAGCAGCGACTTGTCGAGCAGGCGGTCGAGCACCGACAACACATCCGGCTGATCCGCGACGAACTCGACAGCGTCGGCCGAAGCGCCACCGAGGAACACCGCAAGCCGTCGGAACACGAGCTGTTCGCGCGGGTCGAGCAGGTCGTGGCTCCAGTCGACGACCGCCCGCAGCGTCTGCTGGCGCGGCTCCACGGTGCGCGGCCCGGCGGACAGCAGTGTGAAGCGGTCCTCGAGGCGCTCGATCAACTCTGGAACGGTCATCGACCGCAAGCGCGCCGCGGCCAACTCGATCGCTAGCGGCAGCCTGTCGAGCCGCTCGCACAACGCGCGCAGCTCGTCGTCAGCCACCATGTCGACGGCTACTCCGGCGGCATGGTCGTGAGCGCGTGCGACGAAGAGCTCGACCGCGTCGTCGTTCGGCAACGGTGGCAGCGGATAGACGTTCTCGCCGGGGACGCCGAGCGAGGAACGGCTCGTGGCAACGACTCGAACACGGGGACAATCGACGAGGACACGATGGACCACGTCGGCCGCGGCCTCGATCACGTGCTCGCAGTTGTCGACCACGAGCGTCGCCGACGACGCGGCGAGTGCGGTGAGCACACGGTCGAGCCTGTCTGCGCTGGGCGACTCGTTGGCGAAACCGGTCTGCTCGGATTCAGGGAGCCCGATCGCCCGCACCAGCGAGCGTGCGATCGAATCGCGATCGTCGAGCGGTGCCAGCGGCACGAAGATCGCGCCACCCGTGGGCGCCACACGGCGTAACAGCTCGAGCGCCGTCGTCGTCTTGCCGGTTCCGCCCGGGCCCACGAGGGTGACCAGGCGGTGCGACTTGAGGGCGTCGGCAAGGGCGGCGAGATCACTCTCACGACCGACGAACGACGAAAGCCGTGCCGGCAGCCGCGAGACCCGGATGGTCCCCGCCTCGATCGGCGGACGCGCCTGTGTCTCGCCGGCGCCGTCGAGGACCGCTCGCTCGAGTCGTTGCAACTCCGGCCCCGGCGTCAGCCCGAGCTCCTCGGCGAGCACCCGGCGGGCGCGTTGGAACGTGCGCAACGCTTCCGCCTGCCGGCCGCGGCGGTGCTGCACCCGCATCAGCAACGCCCACCAGCCCTCCTCCAGTGGTTCCGCCGCGACCAATGCCTCGAGCTCGACCGCGGCGTCGTCTGAGTCGGGTCCTTCGACGAGCGCCTCGATCCGTCTGCGCCGGGTGGAGCGGATCATCTCGCCCAAGCGCGCCCGCTCGGCGGCGACCGCGTTCACATCGGCAAGATCCGCGAGCGGCTCGCCGCGCACGAGCTGTTCCGCGGCCGCATGGTCGCCGGCGGCAACCAGCCGCTGGAACTCCGCGACATCAGTCGTGAACTCGCCGGCCAGCGTGTATCCGCGCTGGTCGTGATCGATGCGAGCAGGCTCGATAACTTTGCGCAGCTTGGAGACCAGCGCCTGAAGTGCATTCGGGGACGGCGGGGGGCCGCCCCACAACAGCTCTTCCAACGAGTCGACGGAAACCGGTGAAGGGCAATGCGCCGCCAGCATCGCCAGCGCCCGTCGCTGCTGCTCTCCGCGCGGTGTGACCTCCACACCGCCGGCGGCGATAACACGCAATGGCCCGAGCACCGAGAACATCACCGCAGGTCAGCCTACGACGACGCAGTTCCGGGTCCTGAGTCGTTCGACCTCGGACCGGTGTTGACCGCTTCTTGAAGTTTCGGCCGGCATAACGGTCCAAACTCCGTGAGCGGCGGTGGCTCTGTCACCACAATGGGTGAACCTCTAACCAGCTCTTGTGAAGTTCTGTGCAACACGTTACGGTCGCGCCCAGACCACAGGTGGGCGGTTCAGCAAATGCGTGCCCAACCACGGCCAGGCGGAGGAGTACCCGAATGAGCGGCACACACACTTCACTACGCGTCGGCATCGTCGCGTCAATGGCACTGGCGATAGGCGGAAGCATCGCCTTCGCAGACGACATCTCGAACAGCATCGATAGTTCGATCGATGTCGTCGCCGAGGTGATGCCGTTGAACGTCGGTGGCGCCAACGGCACGACGACGCTCTATGTGCAGCCCACCGGCGGCGACGGAAAGTCAGGTTGCAACCTGACGGGGTCGACGACGCTCACAGTCAGCGTGTCGTCTAGCAACGCCATCGTGGCGACTGTCAGCCCTTCGTCGGTGACATTCACGGGGTGCGGCGCGACACCGACACTGACGGTTACGCCGCTCCAGGTTGGTTCGACGACGATCAGCGTCAGTCAGACATCCAACAACACAGGCGGTACGTTCAACTTCGCGCCCGCGACCTTTACGGTCAATGTGGCGCCGCCACCCAATACGGCTCCGTCGGTGAGCATTGTGGGCGTGACGGCGGCAACCGCCTACGAATACGGCCTAGTCCCTGTCGCCACCTGTCAGGTCACCGACGTGGAGGACGGTAACTTGTCGTTCTTCGCGACGCTCGGCACCATCATCGGTCCAAACGCGAATGACGGAATCGGCTCGCAAACCGCCTCATGCTCGTACACCGACACCGGCGGATTGTCCGCAGTTGCGTCCGTGACGTACGTGATCGTTGACACCACCGCGCCCACGGTCCATGTGCCCGCCAACCAGACACTCGAGGCCACCGGTCCCGGTGGCGCCAGCTTCAGCTGGACCGCCACCGCCGACGACACCGTCGACACCGCAGTGACCCCAACCTGCGACGCCAACTCCGGCGACACCTTCCCGCTCGGCGAGACCACCGTCGAATGCTCGGCCACTGACAACGCCGGC
>DASQTR010000006.1:0-6013 GCA_035641795.1 Ilumatobacter sp. | reverse complement strand
GCGCGAGTCGTTCGCGCGCGGAGAGGACATTCACACGACGACGGCGGCCGAGGTGCTCGGCAAGGACCCGGCGACGCTGACGAAGGACGAGCGCAACATCGCCAAGATGGTCAACTTCGGGATCATCTACGGCATCTCGTCGTACGGCTTGTCCGAGAACCTCGAGATCCCACGCGACGAGGCGCAGGAGTACATCGACGCCTACCTCGCACGCTTCCCCTACGTTCAGGACTTCATCGCGCGCACGATCGAGCAGGCGAAGCGCGACGGCTACGTGACGACGCTCTTCGGCCGCCGCCGCCCGGTACCCGAGATCCGCGCCTCGAACCGGCAGACGCGCTCGCTCGGCGAGCGGCTCGCGGTCAACTCGGTCATGCAGGGCACGGCGGCCGACATCATCAAGGTGGCGATGGTCGACATCCACCGGCGGCTGGTGGAGGAAGGCCGCGCCTCGCGACTCGTCTTGCAAGTGCACGACGAGCTGCTCGTCGAGGCACCGGGGCGTGAGGTTGCCGCGGTCAAGGACGTTCTGCAAGAGGAGATGGTCGGCGCGTTCGACCTCGACCCGCCTCTCGCGGTCGACGTCGGCGCGGGCGACGACTGGCACGAGGCGAAGTCGTAACGATCGTGTGAGGGCTGCTTAGCCGCCCGCGGCGCCGGGTAGGGAACCCACGTTCGCAACCGAGGACGGCAAGGGGGAACTGTGAGGAAACTTCAGGTCGGGCTTCTGCTCGTCGTCGCGTTCGCGCTGTCGGTCGGCGTGACGTTCGCCGGCGCACGCCCGGACGGGACAGCAGCTGCGGCGGCGCCGTTGTCGGTGCAGCTGCTCGCGTTCAACGACTTCCACGGCAACCTCGAGCCGCCGAGCGGCTCGAGCGGTCGTATCGGCACGGTGGACGCCGGCGGCGCCGAGTACTTCGCTACCCACATGACGCGGCTGAAGGCCACCAACGCGAACACGTTGGTCGTCGGGGCCGGCGACATGATCGGGGCCTCGCCGCTTCTCTCGGCACTGTTCCACGACGAGCCGACCATCGAGTCGCTCGGGCTTGCCGGCCTGCAGGTGACGTCGGTCGGCAACCACGAGTTCGACGAGGGCTCTGCCCAGCTGCTTCGCATGCAGCGGGGCGGCTGCCATCCGACCGACGGCTGCCAAGACGGCGACGCGTTCGCAGGTGCGCAGTTCCAGTACCTATCGGCAAACGTCGAGGTCGTCGTGACCGCGTCGCAGCGAGCCGCTTACAACAGGGCGCTCGCAAGGCACCGTAAAGCGCTCAAAGCGAAGGCAAAGGCGTGCAAGACGAGCAAGAGCTCGACGGCATGTAGCCGAAAGCTCACCAGGCCCAAGGCGCCTCAGACGAAGAACCTGCTCCCGCCGTACTCGATCAGGACGATCGGCGGCGTGAAAGTCGGGTTCATCGGGATGACGCTCGAAGGTACACCGCAGCTCGTCACTCCTTCCGGCGTCGCCGGCCTCGCGTTCCGCGACGAGGCGCAGACCGCGAACCGGTTCGTGCCGGTGCTCAAACGGCTGGGCGTCGAGACGATCGTCGTGCTCGTCCACGAGGGCGGATTCACCACGGGCACCTTCAACGACTGCACGGGCATCTCCGGCCCGATCGTCCAGATCGCGAGCGCCTTCAACGACGAGATCGACGTCGTCGTCAGCGGTCACACGCATCAGGCGTACAACTGCACGATCGACGGGAAGCTCGTGACGAGTGCCGGCTCGTTCGGCCGGGTGATCACGGACATCGACCTGACGATCGAGAGCACGACGGGTGAAGTGACCGCGAAGACTGCGACGAATCGGATCGTCACGCGGGACGTTCCCCGTGACTCCGCGCAGACCGCACTGATCCAGAAGTATCAGCGCATCGCAGCCCCGCTCGCGAATCGTGTAATCGGCTCGATCACTGCCGACATCACACGCGCGCAGACCCCGGCGGGAGAGTCTGCTCTGGGCGACGTGATCGCAGATGCTCAGCTCGCGGACACGCGTCCGGCGAACAAGGGCAACGCCGTCGTGGCGTTCATGAACCCGGGTGGTATCCGCACCGACCTGATCTACAACCAGAGCTCGGGCGGTGAGCAGCCGGGTCAGGTCACGTACGGCGAGTCGTTCGCGGTGCAGCCCTTCGGCAACACGCTGATGACCATGACGCTGACCGGCGCGCAGATCGACACGCTGCTCGAGCAGCAGTGGTCGGGTGCGGGTAACACCACGGCGCCGAAGGTGCTCCAGGTGTCGAACGGCTTCACCTACACCTGGGACGCGTCACGCCCGATCGGCGATCGCGTCGACCCGGCGACGATCCGGATCGGCGGCACGCCGATCAGCACGTCGGCCTCGTACCGCGTGACCGTGAACAGCTTCCTCGCTGACGGAGGAGACGGGTTCGCGGTTCTCCGCGACGGCACCAACCGTCTCGGCGGGGCGGTCGACACGGATGCGCTCGAGGCGTACTTCCGCGCGAACTCCCCCGTGGCGCCGGGACCGCGGAACCGCATCACCCGAGTCAACTAGAACGGCGCGACGTACCTGCCGCAAACGCGAAAGGCCTGCTCTGCAGGCCTTTCGCGTTCGTGCGCGCTATTTGGAGATTCCCGAAACCCGGGCTAGACTGCTTGCGGTCATGGCCCTCTGGGCCAGTTGAGGGTCAAAAACGAGGGGGGAGATTTCTGTGGTGAGCAGCCGCATGCGGATCGTGCTGGTGTTGGGGATCGTCGTCGGGGCGCTCGCTTCCGTCGGCACAGCCAGCGCCGCGTCGAACATCGTGATCAGCCAGGTCTACGGCGGCGGCGGCAACATGGGCGCCACGTACCAGCACGACTACGTCGAGCTCTTCAACCGCGGCACGACGGCCCAGCTCCTCGATGGCTGGTCGCTCCAGTACGGAAGCTCGACGGGCCTCGTCGGCCCGACCTCGACCCCTCAGCAGATCACTCCTCTTTCCGGCTCGATCGCCCCAGGCGAATACGTGCTCGTCCGCGAGGCGCAGGGAACGGGGGGTACCACCGCCACCCCGGGCGACATCACGGATGACTCGCCGATCGCAATGTCGGCCAGCGCAGGAAAGATCGCGCTCGTCAACACAACGACGAATCTCGCCTGTGGCAGCGCCACCGTGCTCTGCGGGTCCGCGCAGCTCGCGACGATTGTCGACCTCGTCGGCTACGGCGCCGCGAATCAGTTCGAGGGCGCTGGACCGACCGCGACGCTCTCGAACACCACCGCTGCGCTGCGCGGGGGGGAAGGCTGCGTCGATACCGACAACAACGGCGCAGACTTCGCCGTCGGCGCCCCAGCGCCACGGAACCGCCTCACGCTGATCCACGTCTGCGGAGGCGCGGACACTGCTCCGTCGGTCGCTTCGACCTCGCCGACGAACGGAGCCACGGGAGTCGCCCGCGACGCAAACGTCACGATCACGTTCAGCGAGCCCGTGGACACCACGAGCAGCTGGTATGCGATCTCCTGCGGGACGACCGCCGGGCACACCGCAACGGCGGCGGGCGGACCCACCACCTTCACGCTCGACCCGGCCACGGACTTCGCAGCCAACGAGACCTGCACCGTCAGGGTTCTGGCTTCGGACGTCACAGATCAGGACGCGCCTCCGGACAACATGTTGGCGAACCACGAGTTCACGTTCCAGACTGCTGCCCTCGCTTCCTGCGGCGACCCGGCGACGAAGATCGGGGCGATCCAGGGCACCGGTGCGTCGGCCGCGATCACCGGCAACGTCACGATCGAAGGCATCGTCGTCGGGGACTTCGAGGGCCCGACGTCGGCGGGAGTCCAGGGCTTCTACCTGCAGGACTCCGGCGACGGAAATTCCGCGACCTCGGACGGCATCTTCGTCTACACCGGCGACACGAACAACAATGTCAGCCCCGGCCAGGTTCTCCGAGTGACGGGCTTCGCCCGCGAGCGGTTCGACCAGACGACGTTGAACGGGACGAACAGCAATACAACGCCGGTGACGAACATCGTGGACTGTGGGACCACCGGGAGTGTCGCTCCGACGGACGTATCGATGCCGTTCGCGGCGCCCACCTCACCGGAGCAGTACGAGGGGATGCTCGTTCGGTTCCCGCAGTCGCTGGTCATCTCCGAGTACTTCAACTACGACCAGTTCGGCGAGCTCGTCCTGGCGCTGCCACTCGACGGCGAGCCGCGACCGTTCTCACCGACCTCGATCGAGGAGCCGGGAGCCGCCGCAAACGCGCGCATGACGGCGAACACGCTGCGGCGGATCACGCTCGACGACACGCTGGGCGGGTCGAACCCGTCAGTCCTGCGCCATCCGAACGGCAGCCCGTTCTCGTTGACGAACGGGTTCCGCGGCGGTGACCTCGTCCAGAACGCCGTGGGCGTGCTGACGTGGGAGTTCAGCCGCTACCGGATCGAGCCGACGGCGCCGGCTGACTACACCGCGGTCAACCCGCGTCCCGCCGAGCCGGAGCCTGTCGGCGGCACGCTGCGCACGGCGGCGATGAACACGCTCAACTTCTTCATCACGGGCGACTACGCGACGGGCAACCCGCTCGACAACAAGTGCGGGCCGGCCCAGAGCGTTGAGTGCCGCGGGCACGATGCCACCGAACCGCTCGAGTTCACGCGGCAGCGGGACAAGCTCCTCGCCGCTGTCGTCGGCGTCAATGCCGACGTGCTCGGCCTGAACGAGATCGAGAACACGACCGGCGTCGACGCGCTCACCGACGAGCAGGGGATTGTCCCTGGGGTCAACGGAATCCTCGGAGCCGGCACGTACGCGGCGATCGAAACGGGCGTGATCGGTACGGACGCCATCCGCGTCGGACTGATCTACAAGCCCGCGAAGGTCACGCCGGTCGGTGCCTTCAAGGTGCTCAGTTCGACGGTCGACCCACGATTCATCGACACGAGGAGCCGTCCTGCGCTTGCGCAGACGTTCGAGGAGAACGCGACAGGGGCCCGGTTCACGGTGATCGTGAACCACCTCAAGTCGAAGGGCTCCAGCTGCGCGGACATCGGTGACCCCGATGTCGGCGACGGGCAGGGCAACTGCAACGTCACCCGCACGAACGCCGCCAAGGCGCTCGTCGACTGGGCCGCCACCGACCCGACAGGCAGCGGCGACCCCGACTTCCTGATCATCGGCGACCTCAACTCGTACGCCATGGAGGATCCGATCGACGCGATCAAGGCAGGCCCGGACGACATCGCCGGCACGGCCGACGACTACATGAACCTCGTTGCCCAATATCTCGGGAAGTACGCGTACTCGTACGTGTTCGACGGGATGGCCGGCTATCTCGACCACGCGCTTTCGAACTCGAGCCTCACGTCCCAAGTCACCGGGGTGACCGAGTGGCACATCAACTCGGACGAGGCGGACGTCTTGGACTACGACACGTCGTTCAAGCCGCCGGCGCAAGAGGCGTTGTACGAGCCGAAGGCCTACCGGACGTCCGATCATGACCCGATCCTCGTCGGCCTCGATCTCACGACGTCGTACGCAGATCTACGTCGGTTGACGCTCGCGTACGTCGACGACGCCGATGTCGCGGCCGCGCTCGTCGACAAGCTCGACGCGGCGGAAAGTGCCGAGGAGCGCGGCAACGAGCGGGCCAAGCAGGCTGCAATTCGCGCGTACGTGAGCCAGCTCCGGGCGCAGGCGGGCAAGTCACTGACGGCGGCGGAGGCCGAGCTCTTGATCGGCCTCGCCGGTGAGCTCTAGCGATGACCACAAAGGGAGAGGCAGACGAATGAAGAAATTCACGAGCGCCGCTACGCTGATCGCCGTGCTCATCGCGGCAGTCGCCGCCATGAGCGGATCGGCGGTCGGCAAGACGGACGTGGCCGGCCCGACGTCTCCGCCACCAGTCACGATCCAGATCCTGACCGTGTCCGACTGGCACGGCCAGCTCACGCCCGTGTCGGGCGTCGGAGGCGCCGCGGTCCTGAAGGCGTACTTCGACCAGTTCCGGGCCGATAATCCCAACACGCTGACGTTCATGGCGGGGG
>DASQTR010000005.1:0-26377 GCA_035641795.1 Ilumatobacter sp. | reverse complement strand
ATGCCGGATCGCAGCTGCATCAGCGTCGACAGTGTGGCGGATGGCAGGTCGATGTCGACGACCAGCAAGTGGGTGCCGAGAACGTCGTGGTGCTGTTCGTCGACTACCGCAGTTCGGCCGCGGACTCGCGGTCGCCCGAGGCCGTGACGGTCGGCTCCGGAGGGGCGGTGCTGCACCGCGGCGGGCGGCGCATCACCGGAACGTGGTCTCGCCCCGACCGGTTCTCGGCGTTCATGCTCGTCGCCGACGACGGGCGGCCGCTGACGCTGGCGGCAGGCACGACGTTCGTCGAGCTCGCCCGCTGACCCACGTGGTGGCCGCTCATGTGCGGCCGAGCTCCTCCTGGGCAACGTGCAACTCGTGCTCGTCCTCGTCGCCGCGGTGCTCCCACGTGGCGTGGAAAGTCGGGTATCCGGCATCCCGCATCGCGCGGATCACGTCCTCGTCGTCGTCGACCACGACAGCCACGCGACGCCCGGCCGCGACCTGCCGCAGCAATCCGAGCTTCACCAATGCCGCAGGGCGGCGATCGCCCTCGGGGCGCATGATCAACCGGTGACCACCGACGTCGTGCTGTGTCAGCCAGCGCTCAGTGTCCGTTGCCAGCCGCCGTGGACGGCCGGTGAGGAGCACGATCTCGTGGTCACCCTCCAGCGTCTTCAGCAGCGCCATGCCCTCTGGATGAGCGGGATCGTCGACGGCGGCGGCGAAGAACCCGTCCCAGTCGCGTGGACGGCGCTCGATGAAGTGCAGGCGGTGGCGAACGTCCGCCAGTACGCCGTCGATGTCGACGAAAGCCAGTGGCCGTTCTGTCGCCTCGCCGTCTGGTTCGTCGGTGTCCATGGCCGTGTGAGCGTACGAGGCGTCTACTCGTCGTGCGAGCCGGCCGACCAGAACTCGATCCGATGCCCCTCCGGGTCGTGGCAGTAGAAGACGTCGGCACCGAACCGACGGGCAATCTTCGTTGTCGCGACGCCGCGCCCGTCGAGCAGCGTCCTCGTCTCGACCAGCGCGTCGGTGTGCAGTGTGATCGTGACGCCCTGACCGCCCACGGCCTCGATTGTCGCCCGCTGCGCGTCGGCGATGCTGAGGAACGCATCGCGCGTCAGCCGGAACTCGACGAACCAGTCGCTCTCGTGTGTTACGTCGAGCCCCAGCAGCTCGCGGTAGAACGCGACGGTCGCCGCCCACTCCTCGCAGTACAGGATCGTGTTGGCGCGATCGACGCTGACCCGTTGCACGCCGCCGAAACCTAGACCGAGATCGCCGGGCAGGGCTTTCCCGCCGAGTGTCCGCTGCGCGTTTCGCTACGGGTACTCGCCCCGGCAGCGCTGCGTCGTCACCCCATAGAGCTCGCGCTCGGTGTGGACACTTGGATCATGGTGGGAACCGTGGCGGTGCGCGGCGGCGTCGTCGACGTCGGACCCAACCGCGTCGTCGTCGGCGTGCGCGTTCGAGTCTTCCGAGTTCGTCTCACTCGGCGAGGCCGAATCGGGTCGCAGGCGCGGATGCTTCACGTCAACCCACGAGCGCCTCGTCGGCGACGAGGTGGGTGACGGTGAGGTGGGGATACTCGTTGGCGATCCGCTTCGGCACGTCCAGCAGCCACCACCGCGACATGCCCTTCGGCAGGGTCGACACGATGATGCCGGCGAACGCGTCACGCCCCTCGCGCCGGAGTGTCGCGCCGACTGCGTAGACCGGGTTGGCGTCGCCAACCTCACCGGTCGCGCCGATGCGCATCTCGGCCAGCCGCTCCAGCATTTCGTCGAGCGTGCGCGCCGCCGCCAGGTGCACGTCGTGCTCGTTCCATGTGCGGTTCGTAGGGTGGTACTCGGGCACGATGAGGTGGAACGTGCAGTACGGATCAGCCGCTCGGCGACGGCGAACCTCCGCCAGGAGGTGGGCACCACCGAGCGTGCGGTGGGCGACCACGAGATACCGGCGCATGACTGCCTCCCTTCACGGCTGCCACCCGGGACAGCCCGGCGAGTCGACGTCTCGTCGGTCCGCAAACTACTCCTCGACAACGGCTCGGGCCAGACCGCACCGGCACATGTGCGGCCGGTAGCGTCCTCCGGCGTGATCCGCAAGTTCGCCGGGCTCTCGGCCGCAACGGACGCCGACGAGCACCCGTCCGACGGGGCTTCCCACGGAGTCCCTCGAGCACTGGGCATCGCCGGTGTGGCGCTCGGCGCCGCGGGGCTCGGTATCGGTCCGAGCGCACGGCATTCGCACCGACGCGGCGACGAAGCATGAAACGAGTGCTCACCTGTGGCTTGCTGACGCTCGGCTCGCTGCTCGCCGCTGCGGCGGTCGCCGCCGGAGACGTCAGCGCTCATGCCACGCTCGTATCGGCCGACCCTGCCGACGGGTCGATGCTCGTCACCGCGCCCGCCCATGTCGAACTCGTCTTCTCCGAGACCGTGGGTGAGCCGGCGGCGCTCGCCGTGTTGGACTCTTCCGGCAACGAGGTGCAGGGCGGTGTGCTGGAGGTCCTCGACGACACGGTGAGGCGGACGTACGACCCGGCGACATTCGATCCGGACGTGTACACGATCAGCTACCAGGTCACATCCGCCGACGGTCATCCGATTTCCGGCACGCTGACGTTCATGGTCCACGGCGAGGGTGAGTCGGTCACGGCCCTGCCGCCGGCGTCGTCCGGTTCCACGACCGACGCCGATCCGGCAGTCGTGGTCGCGTTGGCCGCGTTGCTGGCGCTGGCACTCGGTGCCGCGCTGTTCTTCGTCAAGCGAACGGTTGCGCTACCGGACGGCAACCCGACGGGATGACGTCGAGCCGGCGGGCACTCGTGGCCGCATGGTGCGCGGCGGTGATCGTCGCCGGCGTAGCGATGGTCGCGCTGGCGTTGGTGCTCGGTCGCGGCGCGCCGCCGCCGGCGCCGCCGGGGTTGGCCGACACCGCTCGGGTGCCGGCGTGGATGGGGGCGATCACGTCGTTCCTGGTCGTGCTCGTTGGCGTCGCCACGGTGGGATTCGGCCTGCTCGCGAGCGGCCTGCTCGACCGACCGCGGCCGGCGATGCGCGCCGTCGCCGCCGGCGCCGCCGGATGGTGGGCGGCGCTTACGATCTTCCAGTTCGGTCTGCTGTCGTCGGAGCTTCGCGGGAGTGTCGACGTGCTCGACACGGCCCGCGCCCGCGCCCTGTTGCTGCAGCTTGTGTTGGCACTGGTCGCCGCGCTGGGCTGGTGGCTCGGGCGGCTGCGAAGCGTCGCGTTGCTCGCCATGACGTGCTCGTTGGCGGCGCTGTTGCCAACCGTGATTGCCGGGCACCCGCGGGCGTCCGACCATCCGGTCGTCGCCGCGTTGTCGGTGTCGGCGCACGTGGTTGGCGCCGCGGTGTGGGTGGGTGGTCTCGCCGCAATCGCATGGCTTGCCGCGATCGGGGATGGGGGATGGGGGGACGCATTGCCCCGCTACTCCCGGCTCGCGCTGGCATGCGTGGTGGTCCTGACCTTGGCGGGTGGGCTGACATCGATACTGCGGCTGAACTCGATCACGGAACTGTGGAGCTCGCGATACGGGGCGATCGTGACCTTCAAGGTCGTGCTGTTGGTAGGGCTCGCGGTCGCTGGGTGGCTGCAACGCCGGTACGTCTTCGTCGGCACCCCGATGCTGCGGCGCCACTTCCTGATCGTCGCCGCACTCGAGCTGACGACGATGACGATGGCGCTCGCGCTCGCCGCCGCGCTCGAGCGCACGCCGCCCCCTGTCTGAACGACCGTCACGCCGGCGGCGTGAACGCCACGAGCACCACCTCTTCGTGACCGTCGGGCGAGCTCATGGTCTCTACGTGCACCACGCCGACCGAGCGGGCGTACGTCTTCTCCTCGACGACGTGCGGCTCGAGCGGCGTCCAGTCACGCGTGCGGATGACGTCGTCAAAACTGCCGTACGGCACGGTCACGCTGCCGCTGTCGGCGATCACCTGGCCCATGTCTTCCGCCTCACCCAATAGGTACTCCTGGCGGTACCCGGTGCTCGAGACCGTCGGATCGGCCGGCATCACGATGCCCGGCAGGGCGCCGTCGACCCCTGCCTCCCAGGACCCTTGCTTGCTCGGCGCGCCGTCGTCGTAGGCGGTCGTGTCCTCGCCGAAGTACCACACGTTGCCCTCGGCATCCTGGGCGAACCAGTCGAACGTGTCCTCGACCAGCTCGTCGTCGTCGTTCTTCACGACGTCGTGCACAACGATCGTCTCCACGCCCATGACGACGTGGCGCTTGTCGAGCACCTCCACCGTGTCGGTCTGGTGCTCGCCTGCGGAAGTTGTCTCCTCGTAGCGCCACACGCTGCCTGGCAGCATCGGGAAGAACGGATTGTCGACGACACTCGAGAACTGGGCAGGGTCGATGTCGACGCGGTAGTTGCCGTCATCACCGAGATCTATCACCGCGGTCTTGGCACCTGACGAAGCGTCCGATTCAGCGGTCCCGCCGGAATCGGCCGAGTCATCGCCCCCACAGCCGGCGTTGACGCCGAGGGCGGCGGTGACCACGAGCAGCAGTGGGCGGCGCACGTCAGTCGTCGCCCGCGTCTGACTCGCTGTCGGGCATGCCCGTCACGACGTTGAAGTTCTCGTCGAGTTGCACGTCGGTCTGCTTGCCGTTGTCGAGCGTGACCTCGACTTCGTAGTAGCTCTCCTCGTCTCCTACTTCGGTTTCGGTGACCTTGCCACCACCTGTGTACGCCAGTGCGGCGGCAGAGGCCTTGGCGAGCGCGTCGCCGGTGATCGGCTGCTGACTTTCGTCGTCGTCCATCGTGCCGGCCGCTGCTGCCGTACCGATCGCGGCTGCGGCCACGAGAGCGGCGCCGGCGACGGAGATGATGATGGTGCGTCGTTTCATGGTTTCGAACGTACGCCCACCTCGCTGACGCCCGCCTGACTCCACCCCGCGAGCGGCTCGGTCAGCGTGGGTTCAGCCCGGACGGGCAAGCTGGTGGGGTGAAGGTGCTCGTCATCGACGACGACGCGAAGATCGTGACGGCTCTGCGCAAGGGGCTCGAAGCGTCCGGGTTCGCGGTCGAGGTCGCCACCGATGGCGTCGACGGGTTGTGGATGGCGACCGAGACTGCCGCCGACGTGATCGTCCTCGACGTGATGCTGCCCGGCATGAACGGCTATCAGCTGTGTCGCACGCTGCGCGAGCGCGGTGTTTGGATTCCGATCCTCATGCTCACCGCCAAGGACGGCGACGACGACCAGGCCGAGGGACTCGACCTGGGTGCCGACGACTACCTCGTGAAGCCGTTCTCGTTTCCCGTGCTCGTGGCGCGCCTGCGAGCGCTGCTGCGGCGCGCCGCCGGGCCAGCTCCGGTCGCGGTCGGGGATCTGCACATCGACACCGGCGCACGCCGTGCTTGGCGCGGTGAGGCCGAGATCGAGTTGACGGCGCGCCAGTTCGACGTGCTGGAGTTCCTCGTGCGGCGCGCGGGGCAGGTGCAATCGAAGTTCGACATCCTCGACGGCGTGTGGCCGCACGACTTCGAGGGTGACCCGAACATCGTCGAGGTGTACGTGCGGCGCCTGCGCTGCGCACTCGACGAGCCCTTCGGGCGAAGGTCGATCGAGACCGTGCGCGGTGCCGGGTACCGCATCGTCGACGACGCGGTACCCGCGTGAGGATGCGCTCGGTCCGCTGGCGGATCACCGCGCTGGCGGTCGTGATCTCTGCGGCCGTTCTGGCCGCGTGTGCAATCGCGGTCGTGCTCGTGATGCGCGCCGAGCTCATCGACAACATCGACGGCTCGCTCTCGCAGCAGGCGGACGAGATCGACACGGCGGTGGCGGCCGATCGGGCGCGGCCGCTCGCGAACCGCGACCCCGAGGACCGTTTCGCCCAGGTGCTGGACGCGGACGGCAATGTGCTGATGGCCACCGACAACGTCGCCGGGCTGCCCGCGATCGTCGGCCTTCCCGAGGGTTCGCGTGCGTTCGCCACGCACACGGAACCCACCGTCGACGACGACCCACTACGTGTGATGATCCGCCGTTCCACGGCCGATGGCGAGGCGCAGTACGTCGTGGTGGGCGAGTCTGTTGACGACATCAACGAGACGGTGCGCTCGCTCGTGCTCTCGTTGCTCGTCACGATCCCGATCGCGGTGGCAGTGCTCGGCGCGATGGTGTGGTGGCTGGTGGGTCGCACGCTCGAACCGGTGTCACGCATCCGGCGCGAGGTCGACGCGATCGGCCTCGGCGAGCTCGACCGCCGCGTCCCGTCGCCGGGCACCGGTGACGAGATCGACGAGTTGGCGACGACCATGAACGCGATGCTCGCCAGGCTCGAGGAGTCGGCCGGCCGGCAGCGCCGGTTCGTGTCGGACGCGTCGCACGAGCTTCGAACACCGCTTGCGCGCGTGCGATCGACGGTCGAGGTCGAATTGGCGCAACTCGACCATCAGACTTCAGTGTCGTCACTCGAGTCGGCATTCCGCAGCGCGCTGCACGAGGTCGTCGCCATGCAGGATCTTGTCGACGATCTGTTGTCGGTCGCCCGCAACGACACCGGCAGCGCGCGGCGTGAGTCGAAGCTCGTGGACCTCGACGTGATCGTGGACGAGGAGGTTCGTCAGCTGCGACCGGCGAGTATCGTGCGCATCGACACGACGCGCGTCTCGGCAGCGACGGTCACCGGCGAGGCGTCACAGTTGGGGCGCGTGGTGCGAAATGTCCTCAGCAACGCGGTGCGCCATGCGGCGAGCCGGGTCGAGCTCACGCTCACCGAGCGCGACGCAGTGGAACTGCTGGTCGACGACGACGGCCCCGGCATCCCTGGCGACGATCGGCAGCGGGTGTTCGAGCGCTTCGTCAGGCTCGACGAAGCGCGAACGAAGGGCGACGGGGGCACGGGTCTCGGCCTGGCGATCGCCCACGACATCCTCGTTGCTCACGGCGGCACGATCACGATCGCCGACGCGCCGATTGGCGGCGCGCGGGTCGTCATGACGCTGCCGGCGGTCGCTCAGAGCAAGCCGAACGCAGCACGCCTCTTCGAGACCGATACAGCGCAGGCGCCGCTCTGAGCGGCGCACCGGGCTTCACTTCGATGTCATCGCGGCTGGCGACTGATGCGCGTTCGCGATCAATAGAGAAACATCGGCTTGCCGGCGACGTGGCGGACTTTTGGCTTGTACTCGTCGGCGTCGTACAGCTCGTCGACATCGACGCGCTTCACGCCTTCGCGGGTGACGCCGATCGGCACGTTGGTGTACGTGCCGCTGCGCAGCGCCACCATTCGGCCCGATGCTCCCTCCAGGATCAGGTCGGCCGCCATCACGGCGTAGTTGGTGGCAACCATCAGGTCGAGCGAATCGGGGTTGCCCGAGCGCATGAGATACGCGACGTTCTGCAGCACGATCTCCTCACCGGTGATCTGGCTGATCAGATCGCCGACGATCTCACCGATGCCGCCCAACTTGCGGTGTCCGTAGGCATCGGCCTCGCCCGACAGCACCATCTCGCCACCCGAGATGGTGGCGCCTTCCGAGATCGTCAGCATCGAGTAATTCGACGGATTGGCGCGCTTGTCGTCCATCAACAACGTGGCGAGTCGTTCGACGTCGAACGGAACCTCGGAGATTACGGCGCGGTCCGCTCCGGAAAGATACGCGGTCACCAGCGACGTCTCGCCGCTGTAGCGCCCGAACAGCTCGACGACGGCGATCCGTTCGTGCGATCCCGTCGACGTGCGCAGCGCATGGACGAACTCGACTCCTCGGGTGACCGCGGTCGAGAAGCCGATGCAGTAATCGGTGCCGTGGACGTCGTTGTCCATCGTCTTCGGAATTGCGATCACGGGGACGCCCTCGTCGTGCAATCGAAGGCCGTACGAGAGCGTGTCGTCGCCACCGATGGCGACGAGCGCGTCGAGCCCCAGGTGTTCGATCACGCGGATCGCGTGCGCCGTGAAGTCGTATGGACCCTCGCCCACCGCTTGATCGGCCAGGAAGTCGGGAACGTCGCCGGGCCTCACGCGGCCCGGGTTCGTCCGCGACGTGTGGAGCATCGTGCCGCCGGTGCGGTCGATCGTCCGCACCGCCGCCGGAGTCAAGAACGCGACGTTCGCGGCGATCGCCGCTGCGTCGTCGGGGTCGGTCTCGAGCAGCCCGCCCCAACCGCGGCGGATTCCGAGCACCTCGTGTCCGCCATCGGCTACGCGGTTGACGACTGCCTTGATGCACGGGTTGAGGCCGGGAACATCACCACCGCCAGTGCAGATCCCAATTCGCATGGGTCCCATGCTGACACCGTCGAGTGGACCGGGCCGGCATCATGACGCGCCGCGACCGGCCAATTGTGGTCGGGCACGGCGACGGTGTCCCGCCGGGCGGTGAACGGCTCCCCTCGCCGCGGGTTGCTCCTTAGGAGCAGGTGAACCGGCATCGACAAGCGCAAGTGGTTGGTCGGATGCATGCGCGTCTGACACGTCTCGACGACTGTTCAGCCGAGCCCGGACGTCACGGCCCACGCCGCGGCGTAGGCGATCGCGCCGGTGACCAGCACGCGCTGCATCGACCCGCCCCTGACAGCGACCGCCATCGCCGCCGAGGCGCTCAACCAGGTGGGGACGACGGCGGTCGCGGTGCCGGCGCTGCGATCGAGTCCCGTGACGATCAACGCCGCCAGTGCCGCGGTCCCGGCGTGGGCGATGACCCGCTCCGCGCGTTCCGATGCGAGATGGCGCGCGCCGACGAACAGCGGCAGCACGCGGAGGAGGTAGCTCCCCACGCCGACGGCGATGATGACGACCCACGTCATCACGACCACCGCCCGGACAGGTGCGCTGCGACGCAACCGACCGCGATGGCGGCGATGAGTCCGGTCCCGGCAGGCGCGTTCGACGTCAGCAGCGCGGCGGGGGCGGCGGCGAGCGCGGCCCAGCGGTTGCCCCGGTCGCGCACGCGAGTGCCGATCAAGGACATCAGGCAGAGCGGCGCCACTAGCTCGAGGCCGACGTCCGGGAGACGGTTGCCGATGATGGCGCCGACCGCGATCATCGCCGACCACCAGAGGCCCAGCGTGATGCCGGCGCCGAGAAAGAATCGGCGGTGCGCCTCGGGTGACGCGCCGGTCGCCGCGTGCTGGTCCGCCAGGGCCCAGGTCGGATCGATCAGGAAGGCGGCACCGAACAACCGGAACCAAACGGGTTGATGATGCCAGTGGCGCGCGATCGACGTGCTGTAGACGAGCAGCCGGGCGTTGACGAGCAGCGCCACGGCGATCGCCGTTGCGAACGCGCCCTCGCCGATGCCCTTGAGCGCGGCAAGGTGGGCACTGCCGCCGTAGATCAGCCAGCTCCCCGACCATCCGGCGACCGGGTCGCCGATTCCCGCGACGGCAGAACCGATCACGAGCGCGTACGGGGAGTAGGCCAGCATCATCGGGGCCATCGCTTTGACCCCCGCCAAAAGGCTTTCCTGTTGTGTGGAGGGCGCGAGTGCAACGGTGCTCATGGGAGGTTCCTTGTTCGTCACCCGATGATGCCGACCGCGCCTTCCCGTCGCCTTCCCCTCGCCCTACCCGCGACTTCTCGTGGCCCGCTTTCCGTGTCTTTTGGCGGCGCTCCTGTGCGCTGCCGCAATTCAGCTGCCGCGATCTGCACAATTGGGGGCATGACGATTGCTGCCACGACACCGAGCCCGTGGGTTCTCGCCGGGTCGCCGACCGCGCTCGGCGATCCGACATCGCTCGTGACACTCATCGATGGGCAGACGTTCTGCCTCAGCAGCCGTTCCGGTGACTTCGACTCCAACCCGGCGCACGGCGTGTACTTCGCCGACATGCGGGTTCTGTCGCGGGCTCATCTGCGAATCGGCGGGCTGGCGATCGAGCCACTGGCAGTTCAACAGGATGTGGCCGAGACGGCGACGTTCGTCGGCCGCTGCGCGTTGACGGGCATCTCCGAAGGCAACCTGCTCGTCGTACGCCGCAGGCACGTGGGCAACGTCTGGCACGAGCAGATCGAGGTCCGCAACTTCACCCCCAGTCGCCTCTCGACGGTCGTCGAACTCGACGTCGCAGCCGATTTCGCCGACGTGTTCGCGATCAAGGAGGGACGGGAGGATCTCGAGGGGGAACACTCGGTGGAGGTCCAGGAGTCGGGCCTGGCGTTCGGCTGGCGACTCGGCGACATCAACCGGCGTGCGGAGCTCTCCGTGACCGGCCCGCCGCCCCAGATCACCAATCGCGGATTCCGATGGACCGCCGACATCGACGAAGGCGCCACGTGGACCGTGCATCTCGACATCTCCGTCGCCGTCGGCAAGCGCTGGATCTCACGCCGCCATCACCACCATCCGGACACGCCCGGAGCGCGGACCCGCAATCAGGAGTGGGCGGCGGCACGCCCGCGCCTGCGCACCACCGACGGCCGGTTGGCCGAGGCCTACGCCCGCGCGATCGAGGATCTCGCGGCGCTGCGGCTACACGACCCAGAAGAGATCAGGCGTCCGGTGCTCGCCGCCGGCGCGCCGTGGTACATGGCGTTGTTCGGCCGGGACGCGCTGATCTCTGCCTACATGGCGCTTCCGATCGACCGCCAGCTCGCCCTCGGCGTGCTGGAGGCGCTGGCCGAGCTGCAGGGCAACACCGTCGATCCCACGACGGAGGAGCAGCCCGGCCGGATCGTGCACGAGACGCGGTTTCTCGGTGCCGAGCGGATCAATCTCACCGGGCACAGCGCGTACTACGGGTCGATCGACGCCACACCGCTGTTCGTGATGGTGCTCGGCGAGCTCTGCCGGTGGGGGCTCGAGGACGCCGATCTGCGCCGGTTGCTCCCCCACGCCGATCGCGCGATCGAGTGGATGGAGCGCGACGGCGATCGCGACGGCGACGGCTTCCTGGAGTACCTCCGCTTGTCGGATCGAGGTCTGGTGAACCAGGGCTGGAAGGACTCCGGCGACGCCATCCGCTACAGCGACGGGCGGGTCGCGGTCGCTCCCCTCGCCCTGTGCGAGGTGCAGGGCTACGCCTATGCAGCATGGCGAGCGCGAGCTGACATCGCCGGGCGGCTCGGCCAAGATGCCGTCCGTGACCGCTGTTCCTCACGCGCGGACGAGCTCAAGGAACGCTTCAATCGTGAGTTCTGGCTCCCCGAACGCGGTTGGTACGCGGTCGCGCTCGGCCCAGACAAGGAGCCGGTCGACTCGTTGACGTCCAACATCGGGCACTGCTTGTGGACCGGCATCGTCGACGACAACCGTGCCGAAGAGGTCGCCAAGGCGCTGCTGTCACCGGCGATGTGGACCGGATGGGGCATCCGAACCCTTGCCGCAGACGAGCGCGGCTTCGATCCGATGAGCTACCACTGCGGCTCCGTGTGGCCGCACGACAACGCGCTCTGCGCGGCGGGGCTCGCCCGCTACGGGTTCATGGACGCCTCGATGACGGTGGTGAACGGTCTGCTCGACGCATCGGAGGCCTGGAACGGCCGGCTTCCCGAGTTCTTCTGCGGCCTCGACCGTGACGACGTGGCGACGCCGATCCCGATGCCTACGTCATGCTCGCCGCAAGCATGGTCGTCGGCGGCGCCGTTGCTGCTGCTGCGCCTGTTGCTCGGGCTGGAGCCCGACGACATGAACGGGTTGGTCGTGAGTCCGATGCCGGGCGGTGTGGAGCACATCTCGGTGCGCGGGATCGACTGCTGCAGCCAGATGTACGACGTGCACGGCGGCGAGTCGCAAGGCGTCGTCCGCGTGCGCTGATCGCGAAGCTCGCCGATCGTCAGTCGATCGACACGAGGGCGTGCCGCGCGAGCGCCTCGGCGACGCCCGCCCCGAACGCTCGCCGCGTGACCTCGATGCCCGTCGCAGCGAGGGCCGGCTCGGCGTTGGCGACGGCGACCGCAACATCTGCCATGGCGAACATCGGTAGGTCGTTGGTGGCGTCACCGATCGCCATCAGTACCCGATCCGACATGCCGAGGTGCGCGATCGCGTGTGCCAGCCCGGTGCCCTTGTCGCAGCCGTTGGGCACGATCGCGATCGACTCCTTGTTGGCGACCACGTAGCAACCGCCGACACGGGCGCACGCCGCTTCCGCCAGCTCGCGAGCGGTGGCCGGCAGCCCGATCGTGGCCTCGTAGACCACCATCTCGTCATTGTCCCTGCCCGGAAGCCCAGCGGATCCGTCGCCCGGCTGTGCTCCGCTCGTGTTCGTTGCGCTGCGCTGCGGCCGGTCTGCTGCTGATCGGGCTCGGCTCTCCGCAAGCCCACGTTCGATGATCTCAGGCAGTCGAGGGTCGACCGGCGCCGCCAGGTGCCGAACGGTTGCAGTCGGCACGTCCACCAGAACGGCACCGTGCTCGCACACCGCGATCGCTGTCGAGCGCAAAACCTCGGGGATGATCTGCAGCAGGTCGTGCCACGGACGGCCCGAGACGATCACCGCCACGTGTCCGTCGGCGACGGCGGCTTCGATCGCTGCGACGGCAGCGGGGTCGACGGCCCGGCCGTCGTACAGGGTGCCGTCGACGTCGAGCGCCACCAGCATCGGGTCCACGGCGAACTACCTCCAGGCGCTCGCCGCGGTGGTCGACGGCGTCGACCGGATCAGCTCGCGCTCGTAGGCATTCACGTAGGCCGACGCCATAACCGACATCGAGAAGCGCTGCTCGGCGGCACGCCGGCACGCCGCGCGCTCGAGTTCGGCACCATGTGCGATGCCCATGAGCAGCTCTTCGTCGGTTTCTCCCAGGAACCCCGTGACGCCGTGATCGACGATCTCGGGCGACGAGCCGCGCGGCGTGCCGATCACGGGGGTGCCGCACGCCAACGCCTCGATCATCGTCATGCCGAATGGCTCCGCCCACTCGGTGGGATTGAGGAGCGCCACCGCGCCACTCAGCAATTCGCGCTTGCCGGCCGCGTCGACCTCGCCGATGAACTCGACGTCGCCGGTCAACAGCGGCCGCACGCATTCGTCGAAGTACTCGTGTTCGCGTGTGGTGCGCACCTTGGCGGCGATCCGCAGCGGGACCCCGGCGGTGTGGGCGAGGCGTGCCGCGCGATGCACCCCTTTGTCGTGCGTCATGCGAGTCAACGTGGCGAGGTAACCGCCGTCGCCGCGTCCGAACACGAAGCCGTCGAGGTCGATCCCGTGGTGGATCACGGCCGAGATTCGGAGGTTCGTCGTTGCCGCGTGCGAATGCGAGATGGCCACGAGCCCGACCCGGTCCGCGGCCCGGCGGTAGATCGCCTCACGTCCGCGGCTGAACGGATTGTGGTTGGTCGCGACGACGGGAGGGTGGGGACTGGTCAATGCGACCACCGGGCCGGCTGTGGTGTGATCACTGATCACGTCGAAGTCCGCTGCGGCGGCATAGGCGCCAAGCGCGTGTTCGAGCTCGGACACGGCGCGACCCATCGGTTGCGCGTCCTCAGCCGGCACGATCGTCAGCCGCTTGACCATGCATTTCGACTCCGGATGGCCGATCAGCAGCACGTCGTGGCCGGCGTCGACAAGCCCCCGCGCGAGTGCGTCGAGAACGACCTCCGTGCCGCCATAGCCACGCGGCGGCACGGGCAGCCATGGTGGCGCGATGATCGCGATCCTCACGGCTTTGCCTGGGACGCCAGGCCAGTCGCAGTGCGCAACTGAGCGGGCGCGCTGCCGACGCTGCGCAGGCGCGATCGGCTGAGACGGCGCAGGAACGAGCTGGCCCACGTGTGCACGTCGGTCTGACCGACCGCTTCACGCATCTCACTCATGCGGGAGGCTCGTTCGGCGGGCTGCATATGGCGGGCGTGCAGCATCGCCTGTTTGACGGCATCGAGGTCGAACGGGTTCACGATCAACGCGCCCGGCATCGCTTGCGCCGCGCCGGCGAACTCCGACAACACCACCGACGCTGCGTGGTCGGCGCGTGTAGCAACGAACTCCTTGGCCACCAGGTTCATCCCGTCGGCGTACGAGGTGACGACGAGGCAGTCGGCCGCCCGGTACCACTCGCTCAGATCGCTCTCGTCGAGCTGCGACGTGATGTGGCGGACAGGAACGCGACCGTCGGGTCCGCCGTGGCGGCTATTGATGTCGTCGACCAACCGCTCGACTTCGGCCCGCTCGTCCCCGTAGTCGGCGATCCCTTCCCTGCTGGGAACCGAGACCTGCACGAAGCAACACGTGCCGGGATCGAGGAGCCCCTGGTCGAGCAGCTCGCGGAACGCCCGCAGACGCTGGTCGATGCCCTTGGTGTAATCGAGCCTGTCGACGCCGGCGAAGAGGAAGTCGACGCCCAGCTCGGCGCGTCGCCGCGCTGCCGCCTCGGCGGCGCGCTCGCCGAGCGTCTCCCAGTGCTCGAAGTCGATCGAGATCGGGAACGCGGCAATCTCGGCGGCGCCGACCTCACGTAGACGGCTCGCCGGGCGCCGATCGGCAGCGAACTGCTGGATCGCGGCGGCGGCGTTGGTCGCATCGTGCTCCGTCTGAAACCCGAGCAGGTCGGCGTGGCTCATGCCGCGCACCAGGTCGCCGCGCCACGGCAACGTCGCGAACAAGTCGACCGACGGGAACGGGATGTGGAGGAACAGCCCGATTCTGAGGTCGGGGCGGCGGGACCGGATCATCGCCGGGGTGAGCAGCAGGTGGTAGTCGTGAATCCACACGAGCCCGTTGAGCGGGGCGATCCGGGCGACGGCCTCGGCGTAGCGTTCGTTCACCGTCTGGTAGGCGCGCCACCATGCCCGGTTCATCTCAGGCTGTCGGAGGCGGCCGTGGAACAGCGGCCACAGCAACGAATTGGCGAAGCCGTGGTAGTAGTCGGTGACCTCGCGAGGGCGGAGCTCGACATGGTGCAGGTACTCGTCGCCGAGATCGGCCTGGCTGGCGTCGGGTCCGGCCCAACCGATCCAGTGCGTACGCTCGGACGCCACCGCAGCGAGCGCGGAGGCGAGCCCGCCCGGGCTGCGGCCCAACGTGCCGTCGGGGCGTTGTTCGACCGGCAGCCGATTGGCGACGATCACGACGCCGTTGGCTTCCCGGGCCTCGATTTTCAGGTTCGTTCGTTCACGCTGGGGGAGTTGACGTCGCGTCATGGCTCCACCCCGTTTCGAGTTTGGTTGCATTCGTATGATGGCTCGCCCTAGGTCAGAGTACAAACGGCCGCGCGTGAAGCGTCGGTCCGTGGCGCGTAGCTCACAATCGTTTGTTCCCGTTCCGGCGGTCGATAAACCCCCAAACGGGTGATTTGTGGGGTGACGTACCGGGCGACTCCAAGCGTCTCCTTTCGCGATTGGGCCCGGTCGAGCGAGGGTATCGGACGCCCATGCGTGCCAAGCTTTCGAAGACGGCGGCGCCGGCGGCTTCTCCGCTCATGCGTCTCACAACCCCATCCGCGGCGCGGCCGTCCGAACGGGGCAGCTATACCGCCGCCGAGACGATCATGCGGTCGGCATTGCAGCCGGTACCGGGCCAGCGGACCAAGCGGGGGCAGACCCGCCAGCCGCGCAATCACCGCCGAACTGATCAACCGGAATGACGCGCGTCCTCACCAGGACGAGGCAAACGGGCACCGACGGGGCGAGCGCATTGACACACGAATCCGGCTTGGCCGAGGGAGAACCGCGACACGTTTCTCGATACAGTTCGGCCGTGCCGTCTGCCGCGCCTGACAGTCGCGATCCTGTCGAGCGCGACTCGTGGCACCGTTGGCCGTGGCTTCCACTTGCTGTCCTGCTCGGCTCCCTTATCGTGTTCTCCGCGCTCGCGGTTGCCAGCTGGGTGCTCTACCAGCAGGCCGAACAGCGACTGCTCGAGGAGCGCACCAGCCAGGCTGCGCAGGTCCTCACGATCGCGGTCGCCAACCAACACGCACCGATCGACGCCGCCGCCACGATCGCAGGCGCCAGCGGTGGCGACCCTGATCTCTTCGTGGCGTCGATGGCCGACAACGTCGGTCCACCTCCGCGCCAGTTCAACTCGGCTGCGCTGTACCGGCTGAGTGACGGCCAACCCGTCGCCGCGCTCGGAGATCAGATCGACCTTCCCGCACAAGGTCAGACGTCGGTCGCCTCGATCGCAGAGACGGCCACATCGCACGAGTTCGTGGTGGTCGATCTCCTGAGTGATGGGCGGCGTCTGGGCTATGCCGCGGTTGATACACAGGATGCGCCCCAGTACCTCGTCTACGCGGAGCGCCAGCTGAATGCCGACCCGAACGCCACTCGCCGGACCGACGAGCCGTTCGCCAAGCTCGATTATGCGATCTATCTCAACGATGAGCAGCCCGGGCATCTGCTCTCGACCAGCCTGCCCGCGGGCGATCTGCCGATCGACAGCCGCCGGGAGAGCGCGACCTCCGAGTTCGGCAACCAGCAACTGCTGATGGTGATGACACCGATCGGCAAGCTCAGCAGCTGGCTGTTTGCCAACCTGTGGTGGATCGTGGGCGCAGCCGGCGTGATGTTCTCCATCGGCGCCGCGTGGCTGACGCGCAACCTCTACAAACGGCGCGAGCAAGCGCTCACACTCGCCCACGAGAACGCCCGCCTGTACGACGAGCAGCGCCACATTGCCGAGACGTTGCAGCTCAGCCTGCTGCCACAGGTCCTCGTGCCGCCGCCCGGCGGACACGTCACTGCCCGCTACTGGCCGGCTGGAGAGGCAAGCCTGATCGGCGGCGACTTCTACGACGCGTTCCGCGTCGACGCCGACCGATGGGGCGTCGTGATCGGCGACGTGTGCGGTAAGGGCATAGAAGCCGCCGCGATCACCGGTTTGGTGCGCCACACCGTGCGGGCCGCAGCGCGCAACGCGACTTCGCCTGCCGAGGTGTTGCGCGACGTCCACCGAGCGCTCAGCGACCACCAACCGTCGACGTACTGCACCGTGTGCTTCGGCTATGTGTCCGTGGGACGCGACGGCTCGCAATCGCTCACGATCGCGCTCGGCGGTCACCCCTCGCCGGTGCTGCGCGGCGCCGGCGGCTCGACGCACGAGATCGGAGAGCCGGGTTCACTGCTGGGCATCTTCGAGCCGGTGCTCAGGGACACGACCGTGGCGATAGCACCAGGCGACACGCTGGTGCTCTACACCGACGGGCTGACCGATGCCCCGGCAAATCAGGCTGTGCCGATCGAGGAGTTGATGGAGTTGGTCCGCGCCGAGGGGCACGAACCGGTCGAACTGCTCGCCGACAGCATCCGACCGTTGAAACGCCGCCGTCGCCCGCGCGGCAGCAACGACGACACCGCAATCGTGGTACTGCGGTTCGGGGTGCCCGCCGACCTCGACGATGCGCTGCGGCGGGCCGACTTCGACGTCACCGAGTCAGCGCCCGTGTGAGCGACACGCCGGGGTCGCGCTCGAGGCCACCGCATTGAACCTCGGGCTGACCACCATCCCCGGCACCAGGGGAGCGCCGTGACATGCTCATCCCCGCACGTTCACAGCGTGCAGAGAGGAGCGACTTACCATGTTCAAGGCCCTGATCGCGCTTGTCGTGATCTTCCTCATCGCGACCTTCCCCGCCACCTGGTTGCTGATGCTCTTCCTCGGCAACGTCGGCATCAATCTGTCGTACTGGGGCACGCTGCCGCTCGGCATCCTCGTCTCGGTGCTGCTCTCGGCGGCGATCACGCCCTCAACGGTGACGACGATCATCAACGACTGACCCGCGGAATCGATCAGTCCTGCGCGCCGCGGCGCAGGAGGTCGAGCACCTCGTTGTCGGTTGTCTGGCCGAAGTCGTCGTACCACTCGCCGACGGCAGAGAAGCGGGCCGGTGTCGCCAGGCAGACGACATCGGCGACGACCGACAGCCTGGCGGCAGTATCGGTCGCCGACACCGGCGCTGCCAGCACCACCCGGCGCGCGTCGAGCCCGCGGACGGCGTGGATCGCCGCCTCAGCCGTGACGCCGGTGGCGAGGCCGTCGTCGACCAGCACGACGTCGCGGTCGGTCAGCGCGGGCAAGGCGCGGTCGCCGCGGTAGAGCCGCACCCGCCGCTCGAGCTCACGACGCTCGTCCGCGGCCAGCTGTTCGAAGCGCTCCGCCGAGACACCGACCATCCGCATCGCTGCCTCGTCGCGTACGGTGAAGCCGCCCTCGGCGATGGCGCCGATGCCGAACTCCGGATGCTGCGGAGCTCCAACCTTCCGCACCACGAGCACGTCGAGCGGAGCGCCGATGGCGCCGGCGATCTCAAAGGCCACCGGGACGCCCCCACGCGGAAGGGCCAGCACCACCGGATCCTGGAGCGCTTCTGCTAGCAGCCGCGCCGCCAGCTGGAGCCCTGCGTCGCGGCGGTCTTGGAACCGCATGCTGCCTCCTGACGAACCACATCCTTCCACCGATGGGCAGGATTGTTTCGCTCGGCAGCGTCGCTGGTACGGAGCGTCCGACCCACGTCGAAGGAGCCGGGGTGAACAGTTACATGGCACCTGAGCCGAGCCGGCTCAGGTCGGTCCCGGCAGCTCTTGCTGCAGGCCGATCAAACCGGCCAGCGGATCACCGATCGACTGGAGCCGGTCAATCACCGTGTGCACGGTCCAGCGGTCGGACCGCAGCTCGGGGTCGTCTAGCTCTTCCCAGGTGATCGGCACCGACACCGGTGCGCCGGCGGCAGCCCGGGTGCTGAAGGGCGAGATGAGCGTCTTGTTGATCGCGTTCTGCGTGTAGTCGAGGCGTGCCTTTCCCCCGCGACGCTCGGTCTGCCACTCCCAGCTCACGAGATCGGGCACGACCCCGCCGATGGCACGCGAGATCGTCTCGACCCACGCCCGCGTCTGGTCGAACGTGTAGCCGTCGCGAACCGGCACCCATATCTGGATCCCGCGCCGGCCGGACACCTTCGGACAGCCCAGCACACCGAGGTGCTCGAGCGCCGTGCGGTAGAGGCGGGTGAGGGTCAGCGTGTCCTCCCACGTCGTCGCCGTCCCCGGATCGACGTCGATCATCGCCCAACTCGGTTGGTGCGGCGCGTCGATCGTCGACGTCCAGGCGTGAATCTCGAGCACGCCCCAGTTGGCCAGAAACGCCAAGACCGCCGGTTCCTCGACGACGAGGTACTCCTCGGTCTCGCCAGGGTCGGCCTCCTCGTTGCGCCACCGTCTCATCCAGTCGGGCGCGTGCGAGGGGAACGCCTTTTGCCAGAAGCCCTTGGTGCCGGCGCCGTCGGGATAGCGCTTGAAGTTGGCCGGGCGGCCGACGAGGTACGGCAGCATCCACGGGGCGATCTGGGCCGTGTAGCGCATCAGGTCGCGTTTGGTCACCGCTGGACGCGGCTTGGATTCGGGGAACAACACCTTGTCGAGGTTGGTAACACGTAGTTCCCGGCCGTGGACCGTCCAGAACCGCCCCGCCTTGCTGTTCGGCAGCGCGTCGAGCGTTGCCAGCTCCTCGCGCGTCGGTGGTGGGTACTGCTCTGTCGGCCGGCGCCGGTGCCAGACGTCGTTGCCGCGCGCCGCCACCTCGTCGTTGTCGAGCCCCGACTTCACCGACTTCGGGAACTGCTCGGCATCCCATCCCGATACCGCCGCCGCGTCGCGCTTGTGGACGAGCAGCCAGGAACGGTCGTCGCCGCGACGAATGATCGCGAATCGCCCGCTGAGCTTCTCGCCATGCAGGTCGAAGTGCAGCTCACCCGCCTCGACCGCTTTGCGGGGATCGTCGGTGTTCGCCGGCTCCCAGGTACCCCAGTCCCAGACGATCACGTCACCGCCCCCGTACTCGCCCTTGGGGATGACGCCTTCGAAGTCGAAGTACGCCAGCGGGTGGTCCTCCACGTGTGCTGCCATCCGCTTCGCCGCCGGATCGAGCGTGGGTCCTTTGGGCACTGCCCAGCTCACGAGCGTGCCGTCCATTTCGAGTCGGAGGTCGTAGTGCAGGCGACGCGCGCGGTGGCGCTGCACGACGAAGCGGTTGCCCCGATCGAGCGGCCTGCCGGATGCCGTGGCGGCCGGTTCGGCAGTCTTGTCGAAATCGCGCTTCGACGCGTACTCGCGGAGGAGCTCGCTCGGCTCGGCCGCGGACTTACGACGTCCTGATCCACCAGCGGGTCGCTTGGCGGGGTTCTTTGCTGGCTTCTTCGCTGGCTTCTTTGACGGCTTGTTCGGTGTCTTCACGGGCACTGTCCGCGCGTTACCCCTTCGCTACCGGTGACAACCGGCGCGCCATGATCGCCATGCGAGCGTCGATGTCCACGGTCCGCGTACGAATACAGTCGCAGCCGATGATGAACGATCCGCCGCGCACGGAGGAGCGCTACAGGCCGTCGCCGAAGCTGGTCGTCGGCGCGATCATCGCCATCCTGGCCTTGGTGTTCGTCTTCCAGAACACCGACAAGAAAGAAGTCAACTTCCTGTGGATGGACTTCAATGCGCCGGCATGGATGTGGTTGCTGGTGATCTTCCTCGCGGGGAGCGTCGTCGGGTACGTGTTCGCCCGACGACAGGCGCGTCGGGCGGCACGCTTCGAATGAAGATCGCCTGACGTGGTCGAGTTCGCGCCAAGCTTCGACGACACGGAGCCGTACGACGAGTTCGCGCTCGTCGCCGAGAACGCGGCAGAGATGGGCGTCCCCTGGCCAGGCAGGCACCTGCCACAGCGAGCGCGATGCACGTTGCAATCGGGCGAGTCGCTGAGCGTCATCCGCTGGGGCACGGCGCAACCTGAACTGGTGTTCCTCCACGGCGGCGGCCAGAACGCGCACACGTGGGACAGCGTCGCCGTCGCGCTGGACCTCCCGGTGCTTGCGATCGACCTGCCCGGCCATGGCCACTCGGACAGGCGCAGCGACCGAAACTACGGACCATGGGAGAACGCATTGGCCGTCGCCGAGGTGATCGAGCGCCTCGCCCCAGCGGCTCGCGCCGTCGCCGGCATGTCGCTGGGCGGCGCCACCACGATCCGCTTGGCGGCGACGCGTCCCGACATCGTGCGGCATGCCGTGGTGATCGACGTCACGCCGTCGGTGAACAAGCCAGGGCGTGTGATCACGCCGGAGCAGCGCGGCACCGTGGCGCTGGTCAGCGGTCCGCCGACGTACGACTCGTTCGACGACGTCTTCAAGGTCGTTATGGCTGCTTCGCCGAAGCGTACGGAGGCCGGCATCCGACGCGGGCTGCGTCACAACATGGTGCGGCTCGGTGACGGTCGCTGGCGCTGGCGTTACGACCTCGCAGGCCCACCAGACCAAGACGGCGCGGAGCGGACGTGGACCGACTTCACCGCGCTGTGGGACGACGTGTCGGCGATCGACGTGCCGACGATGCTCGTGCTCGGCGGCGACTCGGTGTTCGTGTTGCCGGAGGACGTCAGCGAGTTCAGGAAGCGGCTCCCGACGGTACGCGTCGAGACCGTGCCCGGAGCGGGCCACGCGGTCCAGAGCGACCGACCAGCGGCGTTGGTCGCGTTGCTGCGGGATTTCGTGGATCTGGATTGACCGATCCGATCGACGGACCGGCGAGGCTCAGCTCCGTGCGGTCCGAGCGCACGCATCAACGACCGAGCAGTCCACGCGCGTAGGCCGCCTGCCCCAGGTGCTGGATGCAGTCGTCGGCGACACTGACCAACCTCACGCCGAGCGTGACCGGCGGATTCCAGTCGGGGTCGACCACACGGTCGAGATCCGAGGCAGACAGCGTGCGCAGGTTCTGCTGCGTGCGGGCGTCGACCACTGCCAGATAGTCGAGCAGGGCAGCGCTGCTGTCCGGCCGCACCGCGCGGACCTCCTCGACGGTGTGCCCGTAGCCATGGTTCTTCGGGTCGGGCGCGAGGCCGAAGCGGGCGGCCCAGTCGCCGTCTTCCCAGAGTTGGTGGTCACCGACCAGGCCCGCAAGCTCGGCATCCTGCACGCGGGCGCTGTGCCACACCAGCCATGCGATCGGGTTGGCGTCGCCGCCCGGTTGCTCGAGCAGCTGCTCCACTTCGAGGCCTTCGACGGCTTCACGGGCGAGCGGCGGAATCCGGCCGTAGAGATCGAGCAGCAGTTCGGACACGTCCATGCGGACATTCCACCACAGCGCCAGGCGAGGCATTCGCGTCACATGTGATGCTGGCGGGATGGACGAGGTCGACGATGACGTGCGGGCGGTCGTGCTCGTCGAGGGGTTGAGTGACCGGGTGGCGCTGGAGGCGCTCGCGGCGACGACGGGTCGCGACCTGACGGCCGCCGGTGTGGCGATCGTGGCAATGGGTGGGGCGACCAACATCTCGCGGTACCTCGAGATGTACCGGGCGATGAACGGGCCGGGCGGACGCCGACTGCGGGTGGGAGGACTGTGCGACGCCGGCGAGGAGCCCGCCTTCCGGCGCCGCCTCGCGCGTGCCGGGTTGGGCGAGGATTCGACACGACCACCGATGGAGCAGTTCGGCCTCTTCGTGTGTGATGTCGATCTCGAGGACGAGCTCATCCGTGCGCTCGGTGTGGATGCAGTCGAGCGCGTGATCGAGCAACAGGGTGAGTTGGCATCGCTGCGAATCATGCAGCGTCAGCCGGCGCAGCGCGGTCGTGCTGTGGAGCAGCAGTTGCGGCGATTCATCGGTACGCGATCGGGCCGCAAGGTCCGCTACGGACAGTTGCTCGTCGAGGCGCTCCCACCGGATCGCGTTCCGACACCGCTCACCGGGGTGCTCGACTGGGTCACGTCGCGTTTGCCCTCTTGACTGCCCTCCCGGACATGTCCGACCGGAGCCGCCGGCAGGCATGTTGCCGCCATGTCTGAGTACGAGGAACAGAAGGCCAAGCTCAACTTCTCCACCGACATCGACTACTACGACTCGACCGACTTCGGGCTGCTGTCGGCGGAGGTCGACAACGACGCGTGGATCGGCGCGGGTGACGCGATGGCGACGCTCGCCATCCTGCGCAACGACGGGACCGGCGAGCAGGTCTACCTGCCGGTCACGGTCGACAACCCGCCGGTGACCCGCGGCGCGAAGGTCACGTTCCCGATCGAGAACCTCACGCGCCAAGTGCACGGCGAGGCGCAGATCAGCCTGATCGATCTCAGCGGCGCGGAAGCCGGCGGCGCCAGCGACTGGACCGTCTTCTACGGCCCGATCCGCAATCCGTTCGACGAGTGACCTAAGGCTCGACCGGCATCGTCGTTTCGGTCGGCGCCCATCTACCTCTTCGCGCGCTTCGTTGCGAGAAAGGCGCTCGCCTGGGCGGCGGGCGCGCATGCCAGCCAGCCGTCCACGAGGGCCTCGCGCAGTGGGCCCCTGGCGACCTTGTCGAGTTGGATCAGCACCGCCGCGTAGCCGTCGAAGTGCGGGATCGTGAAGAACCCTCGGTGACCTGCCGCGAGCACAGCCTCCTTCTCACCGAGGTCCTCGACACGGACCGCGAGAATCGGACCATCGGGCACCGGTTCGTCGCCGAAGCGCCTGATGTCGGCTTTGCTGAACGACCGCTCCCATGCGAACACCTTGCCGGCCACCGACCAGGTGCGGTTGCCGTGGCGTTCGCCCTCCTCGACGTCAGGGAGCTCCATCGCCATGCGGCCTGCGTCCTCGAGACTCACCACGCCGTGAACGTAGCGCCGCTGCGTTAGCTGACATGTCGGGTGCCAGTGGTACGTTCGCTGACCTGGCGCGGCGTACACGCGCAGCGGGGATACGCGGTGTCGTTCGACAGTCGGAAGGGGCCGTTCATGTCGTCAGAGTCGGTGCTGGATCGGACCAAGGCGCTCGTGCCGTACCTGCGCGAGCAGGCGAAGGCTGCAGAGCAGGCTCGGCGTCTGTCGGATGAGACGTTCGACGCGCTGGCCGAGGGCGGGATCCTCGGGATGTGTGTGCCGAAGAAGTACGGCGGCGAGCAACTCCCGTTCGAGGAGCAGTGCGACGTGCTCGCCGAGGTGGCCCGCGGCTGCCCCTCGTCGTCCTGGGTTGCGACGATCCTCAGCGCCATGGGGTGGTGGTTGGGGACGTTCAGCGACGAGGCGCAGGACGAGGTGCTGGGCGATGGCGACCCGCGCATCAGCGGCGTGCTGGCGCCGATGGGCACGTTGACGCCGACCGACGGCGGTTTCCGGTTGAACGGGCGCTGGCCGTTCAACACCGGCGGGCACGGCTCGCGATGGGCGATCCTCAACGGATTGCTCGAGGGCGTCCCCACGGCGGTCGTCGTGCCCTCCGCCGAACTGGAGCGGCTCGACGACTGGTACGCAAGCGGCATGGCGGCGACAGGAAGCAGCACGGTGTTGGCGAAGGACGTGTTCGTGCCGGCATACCGCACGCAGACGATGATCGGCATGATGGACGGGCAGTACGCCACCGACCGCCACAACGCCAGTGACCCGTACTACGGCCTGCCGTTGGCGGCCGTGCTCGCCATCAACGCCGGGGGCACGCCGGTCGGAATTGCGCGAGGCGCGATGGACGCCTTCATGGAGCGCCTGCCGGGGCGGGCCATCACCTACACCGACTACACCGATCAGAGCGCGGCGCCGGTGACGCACATGAACGTCGGTGAAGCAGCGCTGATCATCGACTCCGCCGACGGCCACATGCGACTCGCGGCACGCATCCTCGATCAGCCGGCGGATGGCGGCGTGAGCTTCTTCGAGCGCGTCAAGGGCCGCGCCCACATCACCTATCTCACTGGCCTGTCAAGGCAAGCCGTCGACATCCTGTTCTTCGCCAGCGGCGCCTCGTCGATCCAGCACCAGGTACCGATTCAACGCTTTCAGCGAGACATCCAGGCGCTCGCCAACCACGCCATCATGCACGCCCCCACCGGCAACGAGATCTACGGCCGCGTGTTGTGCGGCCTGCAGCCGCACACGCTCATCATTTGATCGAGGTCAACAGCTCTCGCCGAGTTCCAGGCTTACGGTCGTGTCCGTGGATGAGGGACGCGCACCGCGAACCCCTGAGGTGCCGCGCTGTGAGTGTGTGCGCATTCACCGGGTCACCGTGCGAGCGAAATGCATCGAAGGGGACCGGCTTACGCCGGTCCCCTTCTCGCGTGCGTCGATGAATGTCAGGCGGCGGCGATGCCCGCTGCGCCGGACAGCGGCAGGCCGGCTTGCTGGCCGAGGTCGGTGAGGGAACCGTCGCTGCCGATCGCCCAAGCGGCGACCGTGCCGTTGGCGAGCCGACCGTACAGGAACTGGCTGTTGCGGCTCACGGCAAGGTCCGTCACGCCGGCGCCGGGGGCGGCCGTGCGGCCGTCGGCGTCGCGGAGCGTCAGCGTGCCGTCGGGGTCGACTGCGTAGGCGCTCACCGAGCCACCCGCGTTGCCGGCGAAGGCGAACCGTCCGTTGTTGGTGACGGCGATCCAGCACGCCGCCGTCTCAGTCGTCGCAACCGACTCGCTTACCGGAGGCAGCGCGCCTTGACCGACGGCGTAGGACGACACCGCGCTGGCGTCGACGCGACCGCCGAACGCCTCGGACACGATGAGGTGGTCCTTGTTGTCGAAGCCGAATCCGAACGGCGTCACGCCGACCGAGTCGATGACTGTCGGCCCGGACGCCAACCCGTCGGCTCCGACCTCGTAGACGTCGATCTTCTGCGTCGCCCGCTCGGTGACGATCAACTGCTCGCCGTCAGGCGTGAACGAAACCTGCGCGGGAGCCGTGCCGGCGCCGCTCAGCGGCAGCGACGAACCTGCCAACGGCGTGAGGTCGCCCTCGTCAGCGGTGAACCCGCTGATCGAACCGACGCCGCCCGCGTTGACCACATACACGAGTCCGCCGTCGACCGCGATGCTGGTGGGCATCACGCCGCCCGAGTCGACGACGTCGACCCGCTCCAGCCCACTCGGGCGGACGCGGAACGAGGTGATCGAGTTGCTGCCGGCGTTGACGGCGTAGAGATGGCGACCCGACTCGTCGAGCACGATCGCGCCCTGCGAACCGAGACCACCACCGGTGCCGGACCCGCCGGTGCTGACGCTGACCGGTGCCGCGAGCGTGCCGTCTGCATGGCGGGCGAAGACCAGGACGTTGTTCCCCGACGGCTGGTTGCCGAGCACGTAGACGGCGCCAATGGAGCTCGCTGCCTCGGCCACGGGCATGGTAACGGCGACGGCTCCCCCGAGCATCACCAATGAGGCGAGCAGTGTGCGGGCGCGACGGGACAATGACAGGTTCATTGCGTTCCTCCTAGAGGTAGGTCGTCGGCGACGGTGTGTCGCGTTCGACGGGACTGTTGTGACTATCCAGTCCTCGCCCGGGCGCGTGCGTTACACGTACCGCTGAATTTTCTCGACGTGCCGCGTGCGGAGCGCGGTTCAGGCAGGGGGCGCAGCGTCGTCGCGCCAGTTGCGATAGAGCGCGACGAGGTCGTCGACGGTCTCCTCCGGAAGGTCCTCGGGCGCGATGTGGCCCGCTGCCGTGATCGTCACCCTGATCTGGTCGAGGTACCGCGTGCAGTGGGGACAACCCGCAAGGTGGGCTTCGAGGCGG
>DASQTR010000004.1:0-4875 GCA_035641795.1 Ilumatobacter sp. | reverse complement strand
GCATCGACCAACATGTTCCGGCGCCCGGCAAGGCCTTCGCCGTCGACGTCGGTTGCGGTGTAGGCGAGCGGGTTGGTTAGATCGTCGACGAGCGACACGAAGGGCGGCGCCACCTGATCGCCGAGCCGGTCCTTGAAGAGGCTGCGGCCCTTGACAACCGCTTCGCCGTTGAGCGTCGAGGCGATGATCCCGATCAGCTGCGCCGTCACGAACGGGTCGAACACGACCGTGGTGCGCCGCGACGGCGGCTTGGTGGCGCCCAGCAACCTGGTCGCCCGGTCGGCCGCCTCGCGTGCGGCGCGCGGCAGGTCGAACATGGTCGGCGTGCGCCCGACACTGAACCCGAAGCCGGACTGCGTCTCCTCGCCGTCGTCTGCGAGTGTCGACACGCTCACGTAGCAGCCGTTCTCCCGACCCCACTGCCGGATGCCCGTGGTGGTGGCGACAGCGGCTTCTCCGTAGGCGTCGGCGTAGTTCGAGTCGTCGACCCGCACCCGCTTGTCGGCGGCCAGTGTCAGCTGCTCGAGCTCCTTGGCGAGGTCGATCTTGCGTTCCGTGGGAAACGCCGCCAGCTCGTCGTTCCACAGCGGCTGATCGGTCGGCTCGACGCCGTCGGGCTGGGCCAGGCCGGCCCAGTCGTCGACGGTGCCGAACTCGACGTTGTCGCGCGCCTCCGCCAGCACCTCCGCGATGGCGGCGTCGTCGAGCGTGCCGGCGTAGGCGAAGCCCGTCCGGCCGTCCCGGATGACGCGGATGCCGATCCCCTCAGCCTGGGCGCTGACGAAGTGCTCGACCTCGCCTTCGTAGATCCGCACCTCCGTCTCGCCCCCGCGGGACACGAACGCCTCCAGCTGCTCGCCGTTCGCCGCCTGAGCGACGACCCGATCGACTATCGCGAGCAGGTCGGCGCCCTCCCTGTCGCTCACGCTGCGGTGCCGCCGATCGTGAGCGACTTCACCCGCAACGTCGGCTGGCCGTCGCCGACCGGCACGCCCTGGCCGTCCTTGCCGCATGTGCCCGGATTGCCCATCTTGAAGTCGTTGCCAAGGAGGTCGATGTCGCGCAGCACCTGTGGCCCGTTGCCGATCAGGTTGCCCTCGCGGAGCGGCTCCGTGATGCGGCCGTTCTCGATCAGGTAGGCCTCGCGCATCCCGAACACGAAGTCGCCGTTGGCGGTGTTGACACTGCCGCCGCCCAGCTCGGCGACGTACACGCCGTGGTCGGTTGCGGCGACGATGTCGTCGGGGTCGTCGTTGCCGTCGAGAACGAACGTGTTCGTCATCCGCACCATCGGCAGATGCATGTAACTCTGCCGGCGACCGTTGCCGGACGACCGCCGACCCTCCTTGCGCGAACGCAGGTAGTCCCACATGTAGTCGGTCAGGACGCCGTCCTCGATCAGCACGTTGCGCCGGGTGGGATGCCCTTCGTCGTCGATCTCGAGGGTGCCCCACTCCCCCACCAGCGTGCCGTCGTCGACGAGCGTGACGAGCGGTGAGGCGACGAGCTCGCCCACCTTGCCGGCGTACACCGAGGCACCTTTCTGGATGTGATCGGCCTCCAGCCCGTGACCGCACGCCTCGTGGAACAGAACTCCACCGCTGCCGTTGCGGATGACGACCGGCATCGCGCCGGACGGCGCCGGCCGCGCCTTGAGCTTCACCAGCGCCTGCCGCGCCGCGTCACGGGCGAGCTCGTCGACGTCCACATACTGGTCGAAGGTCGCGTCGAACACCTCCCAGCCCATCGTGTGGCCCATCGACTGGAAGCCGGTCTGCATGCCGGTGTCGCCGTCGGCCACGACGCTGATGCGGGTCAGCACTCGCGTGATGTCGTCACGGGCGAGCAGCCCATCGGAGTTGGCGACGAGCACGCGTTTGCGGCTGTCGGCGTAGGCGGCGGACACCTGCACGATCTCCGGCGCCGTTGCCCGTGCCGCCTCGTCGATGCGCGTGAGCAGCTCGACCTTGGCCGACTTGGGCAGGTCCTCAGGAGCGCGCTCGACCGTGTTGACGAACCGTCGAGGCTGCTCGGTCAGGGCCAGCGTGCGACTTCCACCATTCCCGCGACTCGCGGCTTCGGCGGCTGCCCGTGCGGCGGCCTTCAAACCGCTCTCGCTGAGATCGCTCGTGTGGGCGAAGCCCGTGGTCTCACCCTTGATCACGCGGATTCCGGCGCCCCGATCGCGGCCTGAGGTCACCTGCTCGATGCGCCCGTCGTCCAGGCCCACGGACGTGCTGCGCTTGTCCTCGGCGTAGATCTCGGCGAACTCTGCCCCGGTACGGAGCGCGACGCCCAGCGTCCGCTCGATCACGTCCTGGTCGATCACAGGTCGCAGCCTACGAAGTAATCGCTTCGTGCCGTTAGCGTTCGAGCCGTGAACTTGGCAGCGGGGCTGAAGGGCGAGGCTCGACTCGTCGTCGACGACGGCGACACGGCGCGGGCGCTCGGCTCGGGGTCCGTCGACGTGCTCGGGACGCCCCGACTAGTGGCACTCATGGAAGAGGCCACGATCGACGCCGTCGAGGGGTTCCTCGACAACGGGTCGACGACTGTGGGCATGCGCGTTCAGGTCGACCACCTTCAGCCCACGCCGGTCGGTGCCGAAGTGGTTGCCGAGGCCTATCTCGACAAGATCGAGGGGCGGCGGATCACGTTCACCGTCACGGCCTCCGATTCTGGTGGTTTGGTCGCCGCCGGGAAGGTGACACGAGTGGTGGTCGACGTGAACAGGTTCATGAGCAAGTGCTGCAAGCCCGTGTGATTCGCGCGCTTGGCGTCGGGGCGGGGGCCCTGCTCGCGGCATGCGGGGGCGGCGGCCCGATCGAGGAGAACGTCGTGCGGCCGGGCATCACGGCCATGGAGCAGGCGTCAGCGTTGACTTGCAACAGCGACGCCGAGGTACTGCGAAAGGCGATCGAGGCGTACCAGCTGTTCGAGAACGAGCCACCTGCCGACGAGTCGGCCCTGATCGCGGCCGGTTTCCTGCGGGAGCAATCCGAGCTGCACGATGTCGTCAACGGGCAAGTAGCGCCGGTTGCGGTCGATTGCGGTGGAACCGGCGTGGCGGCGGTTGCGCCGGCGACGACGCCGACAGGGTCCGCTCCGATGACGGCACCTTCCACGGACGTCGGCGAGATCGTGACGTCGACGGAGCCGCCCCTGACGCCGGAACAGATGCTGGCGGAGTTCACGCCAGAGGAGATCGCCGAGGTCGGCGGCGAAGAGTGCGCCGGCGAGCTCGCCTCACTGTTCGTGGCGGCGCAGAACTATGTCGCCGAGCACGGCATCGACCCCGAAACGATCGAGGACATCGCCGGCTTCCTCGACCAGCCAATCGACCTGTGGGTGGTGCAGGACGGCAACCTCCGCCCCATCGAGGGCTCGGGCTGCACCGACATCAACGACACCGCGGCTGTGCAATCCGACGTCTGCCACACGGAGGCCATGACACTTAGCGTGGCCCGCGAGGCCTACTTCGCCACGTCGCCGAACGCGACGGAACCGACACAGGCCGATCTCGTCACCGCCGGATTGCTACGCGAGCCGCTCGACGCCGTCGATCTGAGCTCCGGCGAGGTGATCGCGATTCCGGGCGGCCCCTGCGAGGGTGTCGACCTCGGCTTGTAACCCTTGGTTTCGTGGCAGCCACAACGACGTCCGCTGGCACATCTCCTGCCGCACAATCCCGAGCACAACTCTGTGGCAGCCATCATGACGACGTTCGTCGAGTTGTCTGCCGCAAAATTTCCGCGCTGTCGCCACCCGCCGAACTGTCAGGCCAGGTTGCTCGTCCTCGGGTAGACGTCGGTTGGGTCGGTGATGACGTTCACCAGGTAGGGCACGCCGCTCGCGAACGCACGGTCTAGGGCAGGGCCGATCTCGTCGGGCCGCTTCACCGTCTCGCCGGCACCGCCCAAACTCCGCACCACCTCGTCGTAGCGCGTCTCGGGTTGCAGGTCGCAAGCGACGTCCCAGCCGTATATGAACTGCATCGGGTGCTTCTCGAGACCCCACATGCCGTTGTTGCCGACGACCATGACGACTGGGAGGTTGTGACGCACCAATGTGTCGACGTCCATCAACGAAAAGCCCGAGGCGCCGTCGCCGAGTAGCACGACGATTTGCGAATCGGGTCGCACGACACGCGCTGCGATCGCATAGCCGAGCCCGTTGCCCAGACACCCGTACGGCCCGGTGTCGAGCCACGTGCCCGGTTGGTGCACCTCGACGTACTTACCTGCGTAGGAGGCGAAGTCACCGCCGTCGCAGATCACCACGGCGTCGCGGGCGAGTCGCCTGCGCAGCTCCCCGTACACGCGCCACGGCTTGATCGGGTCGTCGCCCGCAGCCAACAGTGCCTGCTCCGAGTCGGACCGCGCACGTTCTGCTTCACGCAGCTCGGCGATCCATTCGGCGTGATCGCGCCGATCGCCGGCGTAGTCAGCCAAGCCGCACAACGTGACGGCAATGTCGCCTGCCACCGTCGGCACCTCCACGTGCGCCGCGGTCCGGGAGGCAGCGTCGACGACATGGGCGACCCGCGCCTCGCCGAATCGCCCGAAGCCGACACGAAAGTCGAGCGGTGTCCCGATCACGACGACCAGATCGGCGCGCTCCTTCAGCGCGGCACGCGTGCGCAGGAACGCCAGGGGATGATCGGCGGGCAGCATGCCGCGACCCAATCCGTTGAAGAAGCACGGAACGCCGTGCGCCTCCGCCGCCGACTCGAGCGCACGCCAGGCGCCGTCCCAGTAGGCGTCGCTGCCCACGAGGAACGCAGGCCGCTCGGCATTGGCGATCAACGACGCCAATTTGGTGACTGCGTCCGGGTCTGGTGCTCGATCGGCTGGCTGGCCCTGGCCGTCCGGCACC
>DASQTR010000003.1:0-4697 GCA_035641795.1 Ilumatobacter sp. | reverse complement strand
TGGGCGCCAGCATCGCGGCGGCGGTGTCGACCTCAACAGCGGGAAGTATTGCGGCGGGAGCAATTGGAGTAATTGGTGGCGGGCTTTCCGGATTCATCGCGGCAACCTTCCTTCGGCTTCAGGAAGCGAGTGCAGTCCAATTGCGTGAATACTTCGTTCAACCGGTGGTGTTCCTACAGTTCCTAGCCGCTGAACGACTAGTACGACAACTCAGCGCCGATAACAGAGATGAAGCCACCAGGACAATCATCTCGTCGATCGTGACTCAGAACGAGCCGATCAGCACGGCACGATCTGAGTGATACCAACCGTTTTGCGCCCACCGATGTGACGTCGACCCCGATCTCGATCGTCGATCGGCACAAGACGAGGCCCGGTCGGGACATCGCTCACGCCGCCTGTTGATGAGATCGGAGCACCGGCGGCGAGCCGACGGCAACCCGCGCGGTGGCAGGCCTATCGGGTTCGGTAGGGACAGCTGAGACGGAACGAGTCGTCGAGCTCGAAGGGCAGTACGAGCGTCTGCAGGCCCAGTCGCCGGCTGGCCTCGCACATCGGCCCCGGATTTTGACGGAGCCTGTCGTCGTACTCCGCATTGAACACGGGCTTGCCGGCGGCGACGAACGGCGTCAGCGCCTCGCACTCGTCGTACTCATGACACTGCTCGTTGACGGCGAAGTCGAAGTCGCCGACCAGATCGGCGACCTGGTCCAGGTCGTTCTTCAGCCCGACGGCGAGGTTGCGCTGGTGGGCCTCGGCGGCCACGAAGCGGTTGAAAGCGAGTTGGTCCGAGGCCGTCAGGTCGAAACCGGTGTCGTTGGCGTAGCCGTCGACGTTGTCCGGTTCCACCCCGTCACAGTTCCGTTCCCGCGCCAGCTCGAGCCGGTCCACCACCAGGGCCCGAACGGCGTCGTGGCGGACGTCCAGCCACCGTTCGTTCGGGAACTCGGCGAGGCGGAGTCCGATCGCCTCCGCCGGTGGGCCGGCGTCGTCGCGGAACGTCTCCCAGGTCCCAGCCGTGAAGTAGCAGACCACCATCCGACCCTCGGCCCGTAGCCCGTCGAGGACAGCGGGCGAGGTTTCGAGTAGATCGACGTCGTAGACGTCGACGTCGTACCCGGTGTTCACGGCGCCCTGAAGCTGCCACTGCCAAGTGGCCTCGGCGCCGGGGCGCCACCACCCCGCGTCCTCCGCACCGTCGCCGCAGGCGCCGACCAGAAACAGCGTGGCTGCGACAACCCAACGCGCGCATCGTACGCCCACCCCGACAGTCTCACATCGTCGGACGACACCCCGCGACCGTCGGGAGCTGCCCCAGATCGCCGGGTGGTGGACGTGTCACGACTGACACCGTGCGGCGATTTGGGCGACGGACGGTTCCGCGGTCGGCGGAGCGTTATTCAGGTACCCGACCCGACGACTGGCCGGACCTTGGAGAAGGTCCGGCGAGGATGGGAGACCGCGCTGGGTGATGAAAGCCGCGCCTGGTGATAGGGCCGTCAGGGCACCGTGACAGACTCCTTGCTGATGCGGTATCTGTTCGAGGATTGCGAGCTCGATACTGGCCTGTTCGAGCTGCGCCGGGCGGGCGAGTCGGTCAGGATCGAGCCGCAGGTGTTCGACGTGCTCGTGCATCTGGTGCATCACCGTGACCGCGTCGTGTCCAAGGAAGAGCTGCTCGACGAGGTGTGGGGCGATCGCTACGTCTCGGAGTCCGCGTTGTCGAGCCGCATCAAGGCGGCTCGACAGGCTCTCGGCGACGACGGCCAGTTGCAGCGCTGCATCCGCACGGTGCACGGCCGGGGGTACCGATTCGTGGCGCCCACCGACGAGATGACCGGCGATCGAGACGGCACGGCGGCGGCCTCTGGGGTGGCCGCTGGTGACGAGTCCGACGAGGCGGCCGCCGTCGCCGCTGACGCCGCCTCCGTGATCCGGTACACCCACAGCGACGCCCTCAACATCGCTTACCAAATCACGGGTGCGGACGATGTCGACCTCGTGCTTGTCGCAGGTTTCGTCACGCACCTCATGCTCGACTGGACCGAACAACGGCACGCTCACTTCCTGCACCGCCTCGGCACCTTCTGCCGCTTGATCAGGTTCGACAAGCGGGGGACCGGCATGTCGGACCGCCCTGGTGCGCTCCCCGATCTCGAGACACGCATGGGCGGCGTGGTGGCGGTGATGGATGCCGCTCGGTCCGGGCGGGCCGTGCTGTTCGGGTACTCCGAGGGTGGGCCGTTGTCGATCCTCTACGCGGCCAGCTACCCGGAGCGGGTCCACGGGCTGATCATCTACTCGAGCTACGCGCGGCGGCTCTGGGCCCCGGACTACCCGTGGGGTTTCCGTCCCGAGGAACGGGCACGGTACGCGGCGCAACTCGAGCAGGACTGGGCGTGGGAGGCCGACATGCGCCACATGTGCCCGAACGCCGACGAGGAGCTCGCCCGGTGGTGGGCAGAGCGCTGTCGTGCGGCCACAAGTCCAGGCGCGGCGCGTGCCCTCATCGAGATGAACTCGCTGGTCGACGTGCGTGACGTGCTCAGTGCCGTGCAGGCGCCGACGCTCGTGCTGCACCGCCGCCACGACATCGACGCGAGTGTCGAGGAGGGCCGGTACCTCGCCGAGCACATCCCAGGCGCCCGATTCATCGAGCTGGACGGCACCGACCACTTCATCGCGGTCGATCCAGACCAGATCCTCGATCCGGTCGAGGACTTCGTCCGCGGGCTGGGATCCTCAACGCCGATCGAGTCGTCGCTCACGACGCTGCTCGCGGCCCGCGTCGAGGAGAACATCGACGTGGCATGGGTGCGCAGCATCCTGCGAGGAGTGCTCGACCAGCACCGGGGATGCCCGCCCTCGCTGAGCACGCGACGGTGCTGGCCACATTCGACGGTCCCGGGCGAGCGGTGCGCTGCGGACTGGCGTTCGCCGAGCGCGCCGCAGCCGCCAACCTTCACCTCTCGGTCGGGTTGCACACCGCCGAGATCGCCCGGCGCGGCGCCCACATCTCCGGCAATGGCGTGGCGGTCGCACAGGCCGTCGCCGATCGCGCTCCGACGGGCGAGGTGTGGGTGACCTCGACATTGCGCGACCTCACCGCTGGGTCGGGACTCTCGTTCGAGCGACGGGAACAACTCGATGTGCCCCCACTCGGCCGGCAACTGGAGCTCGACGCAGCGCGTTGACAGCAGCACGGGCGCATGAGTCCTGTCTTTCGGGAGCCACGCCTCGAAGTCTGAACCAGGGTGTGCCTGCCGTGGTCCGAGCAGCAGCAGCGCGCAGTAAGAGACGTTCAACGCCGAGCCGCGCCATCCGGGTTCGACCACAGCGAGCGCCCCGTACCGCTCATCTGCACCATCGACAGAGTGCCCCCAATCACCTAATACACGGATGATCCATCTGGCATCCCCGTGTCCTCCGCACGAGGCCGGGAGCATGCGGGGATGAACCAGTTCCTGTGCCTGATCCGAACCTCGATCGCGGGCGGGGAGGCCCGCTACGCGCTGGGCGATCCGCTCGTCGACTCCTACTTGGCGTTCGTGGCTGGGCGGTCGCGGCCGAACACGCTGCGAGCGGTCGCCCACGATCTGAAGACGTTCTTCACCGTCATCGACAAGGACCCGGTTGAGGTCGCCGCCGCCGACATCTTCGACTTCGTCGCCGACCAGCGGGGCGACCGCATCGTGGTGCGGATCAGCGACGGCGAGTCGGGTTTGTCGGCGCGCACGATCGCTCGGCGGCTCTCGTCGATCTCGGGCTTCTACTCGTACCTGGTCGCTCGTGGCGACACGCCGGTGGCGACCAACCCGGTCCCTCGTGGGCTGTCCACCCGTCGTCGTGGTGGCCGGCGTCGGCAGGTGCCGCTGGTGCGGGTGCCGCGCACGCTCCCGAAGATCCTGTCGCCCGGCGAGGTGACCGCGCTGCTGGGGGCGCTGCGCACACGTCGGGACCGGGCGATGGTCTACGCGATGGTGCTGGGCGGGCTGCGTCGCTGCGAGGTCCTCGGCCTCGCCCTCGGGGATGTGTAGGTGCCGGAGCGGTCGTTGTTCATCGCCGAGGGCAAGGGCGGTCACCAGCGAGTGATCCCGATCTCGAACACGTTCTTCTCCGCGGTCGGCGACTACCTCGGCCACGAACGGCCACGAGACTGCGAGACGGATCGGGTGTTCGTCACGCTGAAGGGCCCCAACCGGGGACGGCCGATGACCGCCGATGGGGTCGACAAGATTCTGCAAGCCGCCCGCGCCCGGGCCGGGTTGGAACGGGCGACGTGCCATCAGCTGCGCCACACGTGCCTGACCCGGCTGCGGGGGGCGGGGATGGAGCTCGAAGCCGTGCAGGCCCAGGGCGGGCACGTCTCGATCGAGTCGACCCGCATCTACCTGCACCTGTCCGACGACTGGCCCGCTTGTATCGGCGCGCCGTCGAACGCATCGACGCTGACGCTGCGGCTGAGCTCGCCGCCGTGCAAGCGATCAACCGATGAGCGCCGCATCCGCCCTGGCCCCGATCGAACCGTGGAGCCACCGGCGGCGCATCGCCCAGCTGGTCCGGCTTCGCGTCGCCGAGCGCATTCTGTCGCTGGCCAACACGCACCTCGCCTCCGGCGACGCCCGAGCGCGACTTCCACAGGCCCGGCGGCTGCTCGGGTGCTGCAACCGGGCACTCTCGTGGTCGGCGATCTCAAC
>DASQTR010000002.1:0-2096 GCA_035641795.1 Ilumatobacter sp. | reverse complement strand
CAGCAGCATCGGGTAGTGCCCGACGCACAAGCTGGTCAGCGCAGCGAGCGCGACGATGTCCACCACTGTGAACTCGTCGCGCACCTCGACCGTTGCCGCCGGCACATCGAGCACTCCCACGTCCGTCACGGCAGGTCACCGTCGGTCGCGTCGCAACGGTCCGGCTCGAGCTCGCAGAGCCGCGAGCGCCAGGCAACTTCGAGATCGCGATCGTCGACCAAGATCGAGTAATAGATCATCAACTGGGTCGCGGTCGCGTTCGTCGGCTGCAGTTCGAGCGAGCGCTCCAGAGAGGTGCGCGCCTCCTCGGTGCGTCCGAAGAGGAGTTGCTGTTGCGCCAAGCGATTCCACCAAAGCGGTCGATGTGTCTCGGTCTCGGCCGCCTGTCGCGCCCAACGCAGTGCCTCGTCCTCGAACGACGGGTCCACTCGAGCGCGGTCCGCGTACACCCGCGCCACCATGTCGGCAACGAACGGGTCGGGCCAGATCCGCTCGGCCGCCGCTTCGATGCCCTCCGCGTCTGAGCGGTCGGAAGACTGCGACAGGTTGAAGTCCACTGTCGCCACGTATCCGGCGAGCAGCACACCGATCGCCAGTGCGACGAGATCGTGAATCGAGACACGGCGTCCGTCAGCCGAGAACAATGCCGGTAAGCGTTGGCACGCCGCGCCGAGTATCAGCATCGTGAGTGGCAGAGAGTGCATGGAAGCCGGCTGAAGGAGCCACGTCACTGCAGTTGCCGCGAACATGACGATCAGCGGCGCATTGTCGGCGATCCGCAGCGAAGATGCCAAGAAGGCGGTCGCCAGTGCGAACCCGATGATGCCGGTCGACACCAGCAACATGATGGGCACGTTGTGGGGATCGCTCCACCAACCCAGCACGTCGTGCGAGGCGAAGTCGCGCGCGAATTCGTTGGAGTATCGATCTTGGATCGCGACCGCGTAGTTGCCGAGTCCCCATCCGAACAGTGGGCGATCGGACGCGGCGTCGACACCGTACCGCCACACCTGCACGCGGTCGGTCAAGCCCCCGCCCGACAGTCGGCTTCCCGAACTCGCCCCTCCGGCCCAATGACCGAGCGCCAAGGAGCCGATCCCGCCGGCGGCGGCGGCCGCGCACATGGTGACGATTCGCACGAAACCTGGCCGTGACACCGCCACGTATGTCGCCACCGCAAGGATCACCGCAACCGGCGCGACCCTCGAACCCGTGATACCGACTCCGAACGTGAACGTGGCGAACAGGCTCGGCCAGGTCAAACCGCTGGCCGACAAGGTACGAACGGCGCCGTAGGCGCACGCGCCTGCCAGCGCGGATCCGAGAAAGACCGGATTGCCGAAGAGACCGCTCGCTCTTCCGTCAAGCGTCCCGAGCGAGCCGCCCGACACGTCGAGCGTGATCTGCAGCACTCCGATCACGATGCTGGGCACGAGCGCCACGATCACGAGGACCGGAAGGATGCGCACGCTGTGTGCGCTCAGGCGCCTGCCGAGCGCCCAGACCGCGATCGCGCTCCCGTACACGAGCACGGACTTGTCGCCGCTCCAGCGTCCGACGAACGACAACCAGGGCTCGGGTGACAGGGACGCGGACACACACGCCGATGCGACGAACGCAACCCCCACGGTCGAAGCGCGGTCGCGTGCACTGAGAAAGCGTGCGAGCGTGACGAGACCCAGTGGCGCAACCGCCAGCAGAACGATGAATCGCGCGCTCCACGACGAGTTGACGAGAACCGGCACGAAACCGAGGCACCACAGGGTCGCCGCCAGCAGCACCGCGAGATCGACGACTCCGATCTCGTCAGCGGTGAACGACGCGCCGAATACGCTGCGAGATCGCGGGTTGGTCGGCTCCGCTGACGCGACCTCGGCGGCGGTCTCAGCGATCATTCGCTGGTTCTAGCAGGATGGAATGCCGGCTTCGAGGACGACATCACCGGCGTTCGTGACGTCCCAGTACTCCGACGGTTGGCGGAGGAACCCGGCATTGATCAGTGTCTGTTCGTAATCGTCAACGGGCGAGCCACTGGATGGCATGTCGTACGAGCCCCACTGCGTGTAATACGACTCGACCGCGGTCAAGAGCGTCCG
>DASQTR010000001.1:0-5252 GCA_035641795.1 Ilumatobacter sp. | reverse complement strand
GAGTGGGACGGTCCTGATGGCAAGCGCGTGAAGGTGACGATCAACCCCGTGCGCATCAACGCCGTCGACATGACCGGCGGCGAACCGACGGATGCATGAACGTCCTGCGCACATAGCGCGCAAGATGTTCGCGCGAGCGGCGGGCTAGGTACCGGTCGCCGTCGTTTCCTGCTCACCGAGGTAGCCCGACAGGATCAGCTGGTGGTCGGTGCGCAGCGTGTCGGCCGACTCGTGGATGACGAGCTCGCCGTGTGAGAGGACGTAGCCGCGATCCGCGACGGCGAGCGCAATGTGGATGTGCTGCTCGACCAGTAGCACTGCGCAGCCGCTCTGCTTGGCGAACGACGACACGACCGGCAGCAGGCGCTCGACGATGACGGGTGCCAATCCCAGCGACATCTCGTCGAGCAACATCAGTCGCGGGCGGCGCGCCAACGCTCGCCCCAGCGCCAGCATCTGCTGCTCGCCGCCCGACAGCAGACCGACGCGCCGCTCCTGGAGCTCGGCCAGCGCCGGGAAGTATTCGTAGGCGACCGCGGCGTCGAGACGCTCGCTTCGGTAGCCCAGCCGGAAGTGTTCGGCGACGGTGAGGCCGAAGAACACGCCGCGCCCTTCGGGCACGTGGGCGATGCCGAGCTTGGCGCGAGCAGCCGGAGACCTCGTGGCGACGTCTGCGCCGTTCACTCGGATCGTGCCCGCCATCGGCCGCACCAGGCCCGACACCGCCCGCAGGGTGGTCGTCTTACCGGCGCCATTCGGACCGAGCAACGCGACCACTTCGCCGGCGTCGACGTGGAGGTCCAAGTTGCGTACGACCGCCGCCGCGTCGTACCCGGCGGTCAGCGCCTCGAGCTCGAGAGCCGGACCGTCACTCATCGACTAGCGCCTTCGCCTCTTCGGCGGCGGATCCTAGGTAAGCGGCCACGACCCTGGGGTCGGCGCGCACGTCGCTCGGCGTGCCGACCGCGATCACCTTGCCGAACTCGAGCACGACCACGCGGTCGCTGATTCCGAGCACCAGTCCCATGTCGTGATCGATCAGGAGGATCGGCGTTCCGCGGTCCACGATCTCGCGCAGGTGGTTGCCGAATGTCGCGGACTCGTGAGCGTCGAGCCCCGCGGCCGGCTCGTCGAGGCACAGCAGCTTGGGCCGTGCCGCGAGCGCGCGCGCGACGGCCACGAGCTTGCGGTGTCCCTGTGTGAGCTCGCTCGGGGTGGCGTCGGCGAACGGCTCGAGCGCGAACACCTCGAGCGCCTCGTCAACGACACTCGACCGCTCCCCCCGGCCGGTGAAGATGTCCTTGAGCGTCGTGATCAACGACGGGTGGTGGGCGGCGACCGTGAGGTTCTCGCGGACGGTCAGGTCGTCGAACAGCTCGATCGCCTGCCATGTACGGGCGAGCCCGAGCCTGCTGCACGCATGTGGGCTCAGGCCGGTGATGTCAGCGCCGCCGAGCGACGTCGTGCCGCGATGCGGGACGAACCCGGTGATGGCGTCGACGAAGGTCGTCTTGCCGGCACCGTTCGGTCCGATCAGGCCGACGAGCTCACCCGGCTCGACGTCGACGTCGACGTCGATGACCGCGTGCACACCGCCGAACGACACCGAGATGTTGCGAGCAGTCAGGACCGAGGTCATCCGGAGACTCCGGACATGACCTCGTGCCCGCCCTCGCCTGCGCCCGCGCGGACGCCGTGTTGCTGCTGCCGCTCGCCAGCCCCCTTGGCGCGCTTGGCCGCCTGACGTTTGCGGTAGGTCGTGCCCGCCACGCCCTCCGGGTTCTGGATCAGCGTGATGATCACCAACACGCCGCCGACGAGCAGCGTCCAGTTCCCGGAGATGTTCAGCAGCTCCTCGAAGAAGTAGGGCACGAGACCCTCCGTCGCCACGAGACCGCCGATGACGGCGCCGGACACCATCGTGATCCCGCCGATGTAGGCGAAGGCGAGGAACCCGAGGGCGATCAGGAACCCGAACCGGGCGGCGCTCACTGATCCGAAGTTGTAGGCATACATCCATCCCGCGGTGCCGGCGATGAAGGACGAGATGGCGTAGGCGATGATCTTGACGCGGGCCACATGCACGCCTGCCGCCGCAGCGGCCCGCTCGTTGGCGCGCACCGCCAGCATCTGCTGCCCGAGCACGCTCCGTCGAAGTTGGGCCACGAGTAGGCACAGCGCGATCACGACGGCGAGGAACAGGAAACCGAGCACCGGGCTGGGGCTCTTGCCGTCGAGCCCGTCGAAGCCGGCGTCCGTTCCGATGCTCGACCCGAACAAGGTCGGCTGGTCGACTGGCGAACCCGACACGCCCGCGCCCCACCTCCTGTTGGCGAACCCGAACTGCTCGATCGCCACCACGCCGGCGAGTGTCACCACCGCCAAGCTGGCGCCGCGGACGCGCAGGGCGGATGCTCCCACGATCAGGCCTACGACCACGGCCGTGACCGACCCGACGAGAGGGCCCCACGGAAAGCCGAGCCCGGCCCGGACGACCATGTGTGACACGACGAAGCCGGCTACGCCGGCAAGTGTGACCTGGGCGAGCGAGACCTGCCCGACGAAGCCCGTGATCACCACGAGCGACAAACACACAACCATGCCGATCAGGGACAGCATGAACGCCTGGCGGTAGCCGTACGGCAACGCGATCAGCAGCACGACGCCTGCGACCGCGAGGCCCGCGGCCGGCCGGGCGAGGTATCGCGGCCGCGGGGCCGATGGCAGTCGTTTCTCCACGAGTTCACCGCGAGTCGGCAAGCTGCCGCCGCGCAACGAGAGAGCGAAGACCAGCAACAGGAATGTGAGCAACGCCGGAATACCGGGCAACGGGTTGCCCCTGTCCGTCGGGAACCATGAGAGCGTCTGCACCCACTGCATCAGTGACTGGCCGATCCCCACACCGAAACCGGCCACGCACGCGATCCACAGCGACTTGAAACCGGCAAACAGGGCGGCGGCGAGTGCCGGAACGATGAAGAGCACCAAGGTGGTCGAGTTGGCCTGTGCGAGTGGTGCGGAGACGATTCCCATCGCCGCCGCGACGGCTGAGGCGAGCAACGTGTTCGCCATCGAGAGCTGGTTCGGCGAGAGTCCGGCGAGCATGCCGAACACCTCGTTCTCCGAGGCCGCTCGCGTGGCGAGACCGAACCGGGTCCAGCGGAACAGGGCGCCGAGCGCGATCGCGATCAGCACGACGACGCCGGCCATCCAGAACCGGTTCTCGGGGATCGTCTTGCCGAACAGCTCACGGGTGTCGGCCGGGAACACGCTCGGAATCGACTGCGACGCCGACCCGAACCAGAGCAGCATCGTCGCCTGCAGAATCAAGAGAATTCCGAGCGAGGCGACCAGCTTGGCGAGCGGTGACGACGTTCGCAGCGGGCGGAACACGAGCAGTTCGCTCAGCACACCGACGAGTACCGCCGCCGACATCGTGATGATCGCTGCCGGAACCGTGCCGAAGGTGACATGGAAGTAGCCCGACTTCAGCGCCCAGAAGCCATAGGCCGACACCATCGCGATGGCGCCGGTTGAGAGGTTGATGATGCCCGAGCCGCGGTACGTGATGACCACGGCCATGGCGATGCCCGCGATCACCGCTCCGGCGCCGAGCCCGAGCAGGACGAAGAGCGCGATGTCCTTCATGACCTACTCGAGCGCGAGGCGGACGTGCGGTGATCGGAGGATCGAAGGGCTACGGCACCCACCCTTCGGGCGGAGGGACGAAGTCGCCGGCGTGCTCCCACCCATCCGTGGCGCCGTTGTACTTGTAGAACTGCGTGTAGTCGTTGCACACGCCGGGTGCCTCGGGGTACTTGCCGCATTCGAGCACGGGCGAGCCGAGGATGAGCGGACCTTGGAAGGACTTCATCTCCTCGACGATCGCGTCGGGGGCGATGTTGTCGGGGCCGATCGCGTTCAGGAACTTGCCCAACGTCATCGTCTGCCCGAAGCCGACGAGAACCCACGGGTCCCCGATCTGATCCTCATGGCCTTGGGCAGTGAGGATGTCTGTGTACGGCGGTACCGACGGGTCCTCGGGGTCGATGCTGAGCGAGGAGGCGACGGCGTAGTACCACATGGGTAGGTCGCCGAGTGCGCCGGCGACCTCGCCGTTGATGCAGATCGGGCTGGCGAGCACCTTCTCGTCCGGGATCCCGAGCTGCTGGATGGCCTGCTGGAACTTGACACAGTCGTTGGGGTTGATGACCGGCATCACGAGATCGACCTCCTGCGCGCCTGCTGCGAGCAGCGGGGCGGTGAGGTCGGGCGTGTCGGCCGGGTACGACACCACCTGGATCGGGATGCCCGCTGCTTCGAACGCGGACGCCTGACCCTCTGCACCCTCGTCCTGGCCGGCGCCTTCCGGATAGATCAACGCCGCCGACGTCGTGCCCAGGACGTCACGTGCGAACGTCGCATACGGGGCGAGGATGTACTTGGCCCCGCCGTAGAGCACAGCGGCAGTTTCCTGGACGGTGTCGGCCGGGCTGACCGACACACCGTGGATCACGGGCTTCGAGCCGCCCAGCGCGGCGTAGAACGACTCGGTGCCGATGAACGTCGGACCGGAGACGACGGCGACGATCGAGTCGTCGTTGGCGAACTGCTGCCCGCACTGCTGGCCTTCCTCTTCGGCGTTGGCGACGAAGCAGGTGACGACCTCGAGCGGGTGGCCACCGATGCCGCCGGCCTCCTCGTTGATGTACTGGACCGCGTTGTTGACGCCGTCGATGTTCGTATGGGTGACCTCGACTGCGCCGCCCTGCTGGTTGAAGTAGCCGATCTTGATCGGATCGAGGCTGGAGTCAGCGGCGCCGGTGCCGCCGACGTAGGCGGCGAAGTCGGTCACCTTGCCCTCGACTTCGTCGGGTGCGGTCTCCTCGGCAGTCGGCGCTTCGGTTGGCGCCGTGGTCGCCTCGGCAGTTTCCTCTGCGGTCGCCGCTTCGGTCGGCGCCGTCGTCGCCTCAGCAGCAGTTTGCTCGGCGGTCGGCTCCGTCGCCGCGTCGTCATCGTCGTCGTCGCCACAAGCCGCGGCGACGAGCGCGAACACGGCAAGCGTGGCGGGTATCACGAGCCGGCGCGGTCGCCGTCCGCGAACCAATCGATCACCCATGTCAATGTCCCCCTTTGAGGTTGGTGTGACCCGAACCGCCCCCGACTGAACCCCCAGAAGCTGCTCACATGGGTCGCTCGTGGGCACACGATCCCAGGTAGACAGATCCCTTGTCAATCACCCGGAGTGGCGG